>DASQLH010000312.1:0-14866 GCA_035630155.1 Chthoniobacterales bacterium | reverse complement strand
CCACGCCTTTTGTTCGTTCGGCGTGAGGATGGTCATCATTTTCATCAGGTTGCCCACCATTTCTTCCCGGATCCGGCGCACTAACGCCGACCCTTTTTCGGTGATGCAAACCATGACCTTGCGCCGGTCTTCCCGCGCGCTCGAGCGGACGACGTAACCGAGATTTTCCAGGCGATCCACCAAGCCGCTCGCCGCCGCCGTGGTGTGCCCCATTTTCTGCGCGATCGCCGACATCGTCAGGACTTCCTTTTGATGGAGCGCGGCCAGGAGAAAAAATTGCGGGAAGGAAACATTGCCCGGCGCCAGCTCTTTGCAGAGATGCAGAACAAAGCAGCGCTGCATCTCGAGGATGATGTGGGAGAGGCGCTCGGCATCGGCGCGGAACTGGTCGAGTCCATTGAGACTCAATTGGGTCGGGGTCTTCAACGCGCATAAGCTAAAATGCTCGCGCGGAGTGTCAAACGCGCCGGAGGAAAAATGGGGCGGTCAATCTAACGGCAATACCGGGATCCGATCGCCGCTCCGGAAAGTCTCGCCGGCCGGCAGGCGGAGCAAGGCGTTCGCCCGGCTCAAGCCATAAAGCGCATGCGATTCCTGCCGGCCAACCGGGCTGAACCGGCCCGCCGCCAATTGTCCTCTTACATAATGAGGACGGTCACCGTCGTTCGCCAGTTCGTCGGCCAGGATGGCGTCGGTTTGCGGGAGCGAGAGCTGATGGTCGGCCGCGCCCATCAGGCGGAGGATCGCCGGCCGCACGAAAAGCAGGAAGGTTACGAAGGCCGAAACCGGATTACCGGGCAAGCCAAAGATCGAACATTGGCCGGCGCGGCCGAAAAGGAATGGTTTGCCTGGCTTGACCAGGACACGCCAGAGGTCGGTCTGCGCGCCCACGGCATTCAAGGCGGGCTTCACCAAATCATGCGCCCCGACCGAGACCCCGCCGATGACGATCACCACATCGCCCTCCAGCCCTTTTCGCAGCGCGGCTTCGATGGAGCTCGCGTCATCCGGACAATGCAGAATCTCGGCCTCAGCCACGCCATACTTTTCCAGAAGCGCACGGAGCAATACCGAATTGCTTTCGAAAATCTGCCCCGGCCCCAGCGTTCCGCCAGGCGGCACCAGTTCGTCACCGGTCGAAACGATCGTCGCCCGGACCGCGCCTCCAATTTCGATGTCCGCGAACCCTTGCGACGCCATCAAGGCGAGCGTCTGCGGGCGGATGCACGCCCCAGCCTCGAGAATCTTCTGGCCTTCGGTCAGGTCGCAGCCTCGGCGGCGAATGAATTCGCCGGGCTCTACCGTCGTGTTCACGAAAATCTCCGATCCTTCGGCGCGCACATCTTCCTGCATCACAACTGCATCGGCGCCCGCCGGGATCGGAGCGCCCGTGAAAATGCGGACCGCTTCTCCCGCCTCGATCCGCAAACCGCGATCGATCCCCGCCGGCTGCTCACCAATCACGCGCTGGGATTTCCCTTCCGTGCACGCGCTGGCCACCACCGCGTAACCGTCCATCGCCGAATTGTCGAAGACCGGCAGCGCTACTCGCGCCAGAACATCCCGGGCCGCGAATCGCTCCCGCGCCTCATTCAACGAAACTGAGCGCGCCGGGAGCGGCCAGACACTCTCGAGAATGCGCGCAAGCGCCTGGTCTTCGGTAATCACGATTTCGGATTGTTGCTGCGTCGGCTGGACCCTGGGTGGGTTGACGAGTATCCGCCAACCCCATATTCTCGCAATCTGTTGGTGAGGTGGCTGAGTGGTCGAAAGCAGCGCTTTGCTAAAGCGCCGTACCCCAAAAGGGTACCGAGGGTTCGAATCCCTCCCTCACCGCCACTGTATTTTCGATTTTTGATTTTCGATTTTCGATTTACGGCACCCGCAGCTTGCCACGCCGGAGCCTCGGAGGCGGGGCCTGCGATGTCACCTGCTTGTCACATGAAACAATCTTGTCGCGCCTGCCTTTCCCGATTAAGAATGCCCCCCTGAAAAGCATGCACATCGCGGAGCCGGTCTCTTCTTCCGGGAGAAGCTATGAACCGGCGGGATGAGAAACCTGGTCACGCCATTGGGGCTGACAGGGATTGGGGCGAATTCATCGGCAGGCCAAGGCCGCGCTCCATTCTTTGACTGGCGCGTGGGCGCGATCGCGTTGGCGGTGGCGCTTGCTTATTATGCCGGCGCAAAAATCGGCTTCGCGCTCACCGTTCAACCGCATCCGATATCGGTCCTGTGGCCGCCTAACTCCATTTTGTTGGCGGCGCTCCTTCTCACCCCGGTCCGTCTTTGGTGGGTAATTTTGCTGGCCGCGTTTCCGGCGCACCTCGCGGCGCAACTGCAAAGCAGCGTTCCGCCCACGATGATTCTGTGCTGGTTTGTCAGCAACTCCTGCGAAGCGCTGATCGGCGCGGGCTGTGTCCGGTATCTGGTCGAGTATCCAGTGCGGTTCGATCGCCTGCGCACTGTCGGCGTTTTTTGCTTCTTCGCGGCGTTAGTCGGACCGTTCGTCTCTTCCTTTGTCGATGCCGGTTTTGTCGCCCTCAATCAATGGGGGCAGGACAGTTATTGGCAGGTCTGGCGAATCCGCTTCACCTCCAATGTTCTGGCCGCGCTGACCCTCGTTCCTTTTATCGTGACCTGGTGTGGGGAAGGAATTGGCTGGATGCGCCGGATTCGGCGTGCGCGATTCCTTGAAGCCGCGCTTCTGCTGGTCGCCCTGCTCTCGGTCAACGCCATCGTCTTCTACAAACTGGGACCGATCGCCGATTTCGCGCTCGTCTATCTGCCTCTGCCCTTCCTGCTCTGGGCGACCGTGCGCTTCGGCTCGCGGGGCACCAGCGCGGCCATCTGCACGGTGACCTTTCTCGCCATTTGGAGCGCCGGTCATGGATACGGGCCCTTTTCCACCAGGTCAGCAGCCGAGAATGCTCTTTCGATCCAGATGTTCCTGATCGTCATGTCGGTCCCGCTCCTGCTCCTGGCCGCCGTCATCGAAGAACGCCGAAAAGGGGCAATGATCCTTCATCAACGCGACGAACGCATCACTCTCGCCGCCGAATCGGCCAACCTGGCTTTCTGGACCATCGACTACGAACGCCAGGAATCGTGGATGAACGATCAGGGCCGCGCCATGTTCGACTATGGGCCGGACGAGTTTTTGACGCGCGAGCGCTTTCTCTCGCGCGTGCATCCGGATGATCGGGAGGCCGTGGACGAAGCGATCGAACGGGCGCGGGCCAAGTCGCCGACCTTCGAACTCGAATATCGTTTACTGCGACCCGATGGCGAAACGCGCTGGCTCATTTCGCGCGGGCGTTATGTCCGCGACGACCGCGGCGCCATCAGTGAGTTGATCGGGGTGGCCATCGACGTCACGGCGCAAGTCAAAGCCAACCTGGAGCTGCGGCTGCAACGGGTGGAGATGGCGCGCATGAGCCGCGTCTCATCCATGGGCGAGCTGACCGCTTCCCTCGCCCACGAACTGAATCAACCTCTGACCGCCATCGCCAGCAACGCCGCGGCCGGAAGACGCATGCTCGCGCAAGGGCCGCCCGATCATGAGATGTTCAAGGAGTTGCTCGAGGATGTGTCGGCGGATGCGCGGCGGGCGGGCGACATCATTCACGGCATCCATCATTTTGTTCGCAAAAGCGAAGGGACCCGGCGCCCGGTCAATTTGAATGAGATCGTCCGGGAAGTCCTTCGTCTGCTCCACTCGGACTTGCTGGGGAGAGGAACGACCGTGGAAACAGAGCTCGAGTCCAGTCTTCCCGCGGTCGAGGCCGATCCGATTCATTTGCAACAGGTCCTGCTCAATCTTTTGATGAATTCGCTCGAAGCGATGCAGTCCACGGCGGCCGAGAGACGCCGCGTTATCATTTGCACAAAGCGCGAAGGGGACGCGTTTGTCATGGTGAGCGTGCGCGATCACGGAAGCGGCCTTCCGAAAGACAACCTCGATAAAGTGTTCGCCCATTTTTATTCGACGAAGCCAAATGGAATGGGGATGGGTCTGACTATTGTGCGCTCGATTGTGGAGGCTCATGGAGGAAAGTTGAGCGCGGAAAACACCGACGACGGCGCGCGGTTTTGCTTCCGCCTCCCGCTCACCCCGCAATCCGAATCGGTTGAGGTCGCATGAGCGCCGCGGCAGAATTGGTGGGGGTCGTCGATGACGATCAATCGGTCCGCCGCGGGTTGCGGCGCCTGTTCAGATCGGCCGGGTACGCCGCGGAAACCTTTGCTTCGGCGGAAGACTATCTGGCGCGCGAACTTTTCGAAGGCCCAATCTGCCTGGTTCTCGATGTGCGCATGCCGGGGTTGAACGGACTCGGCCTCCAAAAGGAGCTCGAGGCCCGCGGCGGCTGCGAGCAGATCATTTTCATCACCGGTCACAAGGACGTGCCGACTGCCACGCAGGCGATGAAAAATGGCGCGGTGGATTTTTTGCTGAAGCCGTTCGACAGCGACGAGCTAATCGAAGCGGTGAAAAACGCATTGCTGCGCGGAAAGGAACACCTCCGCAAGCGCGCGGAACGGCGCCGGGCGCGTGGTCTGATCGACAAACTGACTCCGCGTGAATTCGAAGTCCTGCGCTTCGTGATTATCGGGCTCTTGAACAAGCAGATCGCCGCGGAGCTGCAAACCGCGGAGAAGACGGTCAAGGTCCACCGCGGTCGCGTGATGCAGAAGCTCGGCCTGACTTCCGTCCCCGATTTGGTGCGCCTTACCCAGATTGCCGGCATCTCTCCCGCCGACGCGCCGCATGGGACTAAAGTCCACTATCCGGTCTGACGACGGGGACTAGTCTGGGGGTTGATCCCGCATGGGCGGGACGCTGCCATGACGCCCAGTAATAAATCCACGGCCGAGATTGTCTGCCTGGTCGATGACGACCCCGGCGTGCTAAAATCGATCGGACGGTTACTCGTCTCGGAGGGGCTTTTGGTGCGCTCTTTTGACAAGCCAAAAACTTTTCTCGCTTATGTGCAGACGAACCGGGTGCCGCTCGTGGTTCTGGATATCTGGATGGAGGAGATGAGCGGTCTCGAAGTGCAGGAACAGATTTCAGTGCTCTCTCCCAGCACTCGCGTAATCATCATTACGGGACGCGAGGATCCGGTGGCCAAACTGACCGCCTTGGACCGGGGCGTGTTCGCATTTCTCACCAAGCCGTTCGATGCCGAGGAGTTTCTTGTCGCCGTTCGGGGCGCGCTGGCCATGGAGATATCGTCATGAAACCGGGCGAACATCGCGAAACAATCGATTCGTCTCGCGAAGAACAGCTCAGCCTGCTTCAGACGATCACGATGGAGGTGGCCGCGGCGGGCGATCTTTCGTCCGCGTTGGAAGTAGTGCTCCGCCGCGTCTGCGAGAAGACCGGCTGGGCGCTCGGACAGGCCTGGGTGCCGAATCAAGACAGAACCGCGCTCGACTGCGGGCCGGGCTGGTTTTGCGGCAATACCGATCTGAAGCGATTCAGAGCCGCTTCCGAGGAAGCCCATTTCATCCCCGGAGTCGGACTTCCCGGGCGCGTCTGGAAGTCGAAACGGCCTGCGTGGATCGAGGATGTGACGCTCGACGGGAATTTTCCCCGGAACAAGGCGGCCGGGAAAGTGGGTTTGAAGGCGGCCGTGGGCATTCCGATTCTCTCCGGCGACGAGGTCATTGCCGTGATCGAATTTTTCGTGCAGGAGGCGCGGGCCCAAGACGAACGGCTGGTGAAAGTAATCACGGCCGTCGCCGCCCAGTTGGATCTGGTGATGGAGCGGAAACGCGCCGAAGAAAAACTCTCGACCACCAATGAGATCCTCCAGTCCATCCTCTCCAGCATGGCCGACGCCGTCATCGTCGCCGACCCGCAAGGCAATTTCCTTCTCTTCAACCCGGCGGCGGAGCGCATGTTTGGCCGGGGCGCGACCCAAACAGCTTCCAGTGAATGGTCGCAGCAGTACGGACTCTATTTGCCGGACAGGGTCACGCCATTTCCACCGGACCAATTGCCCCTGACGCGCTCGATCCGCGGCGAGGAGGTAAACAATGTGGAGATTTTCGTGCGCCACGCGAAGGCGCCCCAGGGACTTTGGACACGGGTGAATGGCCGCCCCTTAAGAGGTCCGGACAGCGAGGTGACCGGTGGCGTAATTGTTTGCCGTGACATCACAGAAGTTAAAAAGGAAGAGTTTTTTCTTTTCGATCAAAGCCGCGTTCTGGAAATGATCGCAGCTAACGCCTCGCTTTCGGAAGTCCTGACCAGCCTTGTCCTGCTCATGGAAGGGCAGGCCGATGGACTGCGCTGTTCCATCCTGCTGCTCGATCAGGACGGAAAGCATGTCCGGCACGGCGCGGCGCCCAACCTGCCGGAGACCTACGTGAAAGCTGTCGATGGCGCGGCCATCGGACCGCGTAACGGCTCGTGCGGGACGGCCATGTATTTGCGCAAGCCGGTTGTGGTCAAAGATGTGATGACCGATCCGCTTTGGGCCGATTACCGAACCCTGGCGGAGATCTGCGGCCTGCGCGCGTGCTGGTCCACTCCGATTCTTTCGCCGCAAGGCGAAGTGTTGGGCTCATTCGCGATGTATCGCCAGGAAACGCGCGGCCCGCTTCCCGAGGAACTTCGCTTGACCCAGATCGCAACCCATATCGCCGGAATCGCCATCGAACGTCAGCGTGTCCAGGAGACGCTGCGCGAGCGGGAGGCGCGCATCAACCTCGCCGCGGAATCGGCCGACCTCGCATTTTGGGTCATCTATCCGGAACAGAAAACTGCGTGGATGAGCGACAAAGGCCGCGTCATTTACGGATTTGATCCCGATCTCCCGCTCACCCGGGACCTGATTTGCGCACGTGTCCATCCGGATGAAAGAGCGGCGGCGCACGCGGCCTTCGATCGGGCCTGCGAATCCCATGGAACTTTCGAATCCGAACACCGCCTCGTTCTGCCTCATGGCCGGACGCGCTGGGTCATCGTCCGCGGACGCTGCCTGGCGGACGAACATGGGAACCTCCTGGAGTTGATCGGCGTTACGATCGATGTCAGCGCCCAGAAACAGACCGACCTTCAATTGCAGATCCAACGCGAGGAGATGTCGCACCTGAACCGCGTGGCCTTGATGGGGGAAATGACCGCTTCAGTCGCGCATGAGTTGAACCAGCCGCTCACCGCCATCGCCAATAACGCCTCAGCCGCGCGACGTTTTCTCGAACGCGGGAACATCGATCCCGCGTTGCTGCAGCAGTTGCTCCAGGACATGGTGGCCGACAGCCAGCGCGCCGGCGAAGTCATCCGCGGCATTCGCGCGCTGGTCCAGAAAGATAAGAACATCGCTCGCAGCGTGCTCAACCTGAACGCCGTCATTGCCGACACCTTGCGGCTGGTGAGCTCGGACGTCTTGCTCCGCGAAAGCGCGGTCGCCACCGAGATGGATCACACCCTGCCGCAGGTAGAGGCGGCGCCGGTCCAGATTCAACAGGTCTTGCTCAATCTGATCATGAACGCGCTCGACGCCGTTGAATCGCTTCCGCCCGCAGAGCGCCGGATCATTGTCAGGACCCGTTCGCTCAATGGAGAGAAAGCGGAAGTCAGCGTGCGCGATTTTGGCGCCGGCCTGCCCAAGGATAGGCCGGACAAAGTCTTCGACCATTTCTTTTCTACCAAGCAGACCGGCATGGGCATGGGATTGACCATCGTCCGTTCCATTATTGAAATGCACGGGGGCAAAATCACCGCGGAAAACGCGCCCGACCGCGGAGCGCGTTTCTCCTTTCACCTGCCCGCGGCCCGCCGCGATTCGAGAAGCGAGGCAGCATGAAGACACCGGCAGATTCATCTCCAGGGGAAGTCTGCTTACTGGACGACGATGCTTCGGTGCTCCGCTCGATGCAGTACCTCCTCGCCTCGGACGGCATCGCCGTGCGCGCCTTCCAGAAGCCGGAAGAATTTCTGGAGTACGCCGCCACCCATCGCGTTTCCGTCGTGGTGACGGACATCTGGATGCCCGGCATTACCGGCCTCGAAATCCTGGCGCGGACCTGCGCGATTACTCCCCGCCCGCGCGTCATTGTCATCACTGCGCGTGATGACCTGGCCGCCCGCGCCACGGCCATGGCCGTCGGCCCAGTCGCTTTTTTCATCAAACCCTTCAACGACGAACAATTCCTCGCCGCCGTCCACGACGCGCTGGCACAAGCAAAGCAATGAACAGAATTTTACAGAAGGAAACAGAGAGAACAGAGGGGGTTGGATTCAGAAATCTCCGTTTCCTCTGTTACCTCCTGTTAAATCTCCCTGTGAGAAAAGGCGTGACGGCGGCGGACGCTCAGGATTAACACTGGCGAGAAACACCCCACCAATCATATGAAAAAATACGTCGCGGAATTCATCGGCACTTTCTTCCTTGTTCTCACCATCGGTCTCACCGTGATCGGCGCGGAGGCGAGCGTGATCGCCCCGCTCGCCATCGGCGCGGCGCTCATGGTCATGGTTTACGCCGGCGGCCATATCTCGGGCGCGCATTATAATCCGGCGGTCACGCTCGGGGTCCTGATTCGCGGCAAGCTCCACATGCGGGACGCGGTGCCTTACATCCTGGCCCAACTCGCCGGCGCCGCCGCGGCCACGGTGGCGGTGAAGTTCTTTCGCAACGGCGTGGAGGTAACTCCGATGGCCCTCCAGCTCGGCCCGGCCTTGCTGGCGGAATTCCTCTTCACCTTTGCCCTCGTCTATGTCGTGCTCAATGCGGCCACGGCCGAGGGAACATCGGGCAATTCCTTTTACGGCCTGGCGATCGGGATGACGGTGATGACGGGCGCATTCGCCGTCGGCAGCATTTCTGGCGGGGCGTTCAATCCGGCCGTCGCCCTGGGGATTTCGATACTCGGCCTCTCGAGTTGGGCCAACCTTTGGATTTACGTCCTGGCCAATTTCGGAGCAGCCATCGTCGCGGCCATCGTCTTCAACCTGATCAATCCGCCCGCGCAGACCACGCCGATTGCAACGGACGAACCTCCTTACGAGACGCCGCGGTAGCGGAAATCTAGTTTCACAGGAGGTAACAAAGGAAACGGAGGGTTCGGAATCTGACCTCTCTGTTCTCTCTGTTTCCTCCTGTTAGAATCCCCTCTTATTGATTGGCGCCCGGCAACATGAGCCGATGAACGCCGTCGGTGAGTTTCATTTCGTGGAAGTTGATGAGAAGCCCGAGAGGCACGTCCATGAGTTTCATGTAGCTCAGCAATTGCGCTTTGTGGATCGGTAGCACATTCTGCAGGGCCTTGGCCTCAACGAGGACGCACCCTTCCACGAGCACGTCGAATCGCAACGGCTCTTCTCGCTTGAAGCCTTTGTAATCGATGATCACCAGTTCCTGGCTCGCGCAGGCCAGGCCACGCAGCTCGAGTTCCTTTAGCAGGCACCACTCGTAGATGGATTCGATCAAACCCGGCCCCTTATTGCGATGCACCTCGATAGCTCCGCCGATGACGGTCTCGGTCAGCCCAGAGGCTTTGCGGAAGAGGGGATGCACGGGGGGAAACTGAATTTAACAGGAGATAACAGAGGCAACAGAGAATTCAAACAGATCAAACTCTGTTTCCTCCGTTTCCTCCTGTTAGATTTCTGATGGGACCAAAGTCTTATAGACGCGCTTCCAGGCGGAAATCATCGTTAGGCCCTGACCAATCCCCACAAAAACGCAAAACGATGACCCGGCCAGCATGAATGCACCGGCGGGGGTCGAGTGTCTCGATGATGCCAGGTTGTTTATCTGGCGTCCTCGGGGCGTCCTCGATGAGGCGACGCTGAACAAAATATTGGCGTTCCTTGTCCACCAGGAAGGCAGGTTCGGCCGGCCCTTCAATCGATTCACGGACCTGTTCCAGCTCGATGCCGTGGACCTTACTTTCAAATATGTCTTTCATTTTGCCCTCTATCGGCGCCTTTCGCGGGTGGGACGCGAAACGATCAAGTCGGCCATTTTAGTCACCGCGCCTGAGGTTGCTCGCTATGTAAAATTGCACGCCATGGTGACGCACCGCTCCCCCTTGAAGGTGTCGATCTTTAAAGAATACGAAAAAGCCGCGGAATGGCTGGGTGTTCCAGCCGAGTTACTTCGGGGGCAATCGTAGCGCTCTTTCAGCATCGACTCTGCGCACTCTCTTCTGATCGAATCAGAATGATGCCACGACCAAATCCTCTTGGAGACGGCACGCCCTCGTGCCGTGTAGCTTGGCCCTCCGCCAACGGCCTGAGGGCAGGCCGTCTCCATCCGCGTTTATGAGCTGGGTTACGTTCATCTGGGCGCTGGTCATCGGAGGCTGCGTGATCATGGCCCTGCCGAATCTGCTCGTCGGACTCAGGAGCAGGGCGTGGGAAAACGTATTCTTCGTTCTGGCAGCGCTTTCCGTCGCCGGCATCGCCTCCGGTGAGCTGACCATCATGCACGCTCGCACCATCGAGGAGATCGGGCGGGCGCAAAGATGGACGCACCTGCCGGTCTTTACGCTTCTCGTCGCAATCGCCGGGTTTGTTTATTTTTATTTTGGGACGGGGCGGCTCTGGCTGGGAATCGCCGCCTGCCTGGCGCGGTTTGCCAGTCTCGCGATCAATTTTGCGGCTCCGTCGAATTTGAATTTCCGCGAGATCACCGGCGTACGGCTGTTCGATTTCCTGGGAGAGACGGTGGCAGCTCCGGAAGGAGTGATCAGCGCCTGGACTCGCCTGGGCGAATTGAGTTCGCTCTTGCTCCTCATCTTTGTGATCGATGCTTCGGTCACGCTTTGGCGGCGGGGAAGTTCGGAAAACCGCCGACGAGCAGCGGTCGTGGGTGGGAGCATCACGCTCTTCATCGTCCTGGCGGCGGGGTTATCGGCGCTCATTCACCTTAGAGTGCTGAACATACCCTATCTTATCAGCCTCCCTTTCCTCGGCGTCGTCCTGGCCATGGGCTTCGAGCTAAGCTACGAGATCCTGCGGGCGGCGCAGACCGCGCGCCAATTACGCGCCAGCGAGGTTGCGTTGCGGGAGAGCGACACGCGGATGAATCTCGCCGCGAGCGCGGCCAATCTGGCCTTGTGGGTCTGGGACATCGAGAAGGACGACATTTGGATCACAGAAAAGGGAAGAGAGCTTTTCGGCTTCGCGAAAAATGAATCGATCGCTTTCACTCAATTTCTGGGTGTGGTGCACAAGGACGATCGCGCGCGCATGCAGCAACTGGTGCAGGATGCTCTCGCCCGCGGGAGTGAATACGAGAGCGAATATCGGATCGTTCGGGCAGACGGGAAAACAATGTGGGTTGCAGGATACGGCCAGGTGGAGCTGGACGCGCAGGGAAAGCCGGGCTGCATGCGCGGCGTCTCCCGCGATATTACGAAGCGCAAAATGGCGGAGGAGGCCTTGCGCGAGAGTGAAGCGCGCTTTCGCACCGTGGCCGACGTAGCGCCCGTGATGATCTGGATGTCGGATACGGACAAAAAGGGCGTTTTCTTCAACAAGGGGTGGCTGGAGTTTACTGGTCAGACCGTGGATGACGAAATGGGCGCCGGATGGCTAAAAGGGGTTCACGCCGAGGACCTCCCGCACTGTCTGGATGTTTGCGGGATTGCCTTCAGCAAACGAGAGCCATTTACCGTCGAGTATCGGTTGCGCCGCAGGGATGGCGAATATCGCTGGCTGCTCGATACCGGCACGCCGCGATTCGAGGCCGACGGCACGTTCCTCGGCTACATCGGCTCGTGCATCGACATCGGCCAGCGAAAGCAGGCCGAGCTGGATCATCAACTGCAAAGCATGGAGCTCGCGCGCGTGGGCCGGCTCGCCTTGATGGGCGAGCTGGCCGCCTCACTCGCGCACGAGGTGAACAATCCGCTGGGAGCGATGGTGACCAATGCCAGCGCGGGGCAACGCCTGCTTTCTCATGGCCAGCTCAGAACGGAGGAGTTGCGTGACCTGCTGGCCGACATCGTGGCGGATGGACACCGTGCGCGCGAGGTCATCCAGGGCATCCGCAACATGGTGCGCAAAGGCGAGGCCTCCCATTCGCTTGTCGACATCCAGGAGGTCATTCGCGATTTGCTCCGGATCGTCCGGGCGGATGCGATCGCGCGAAACGTCAGTCTCATCGCGGAAGTGGATCCGAACGCCGGAGTTGTCCTCGGGGACCGCGTCCAATTGTTGCAGGTGCTGCTGAATCTCACCATGAATGCGTTCGAAGCGTTGACGGTCATCCGCGCCGATGCCCGCCGTGTCATCATCCGGGCCGAGCCCGCCGAGAATGAAAACATCTGCGTGAGGGTGCGCGATACCGGTCCGGGATTTCCAGATGGGATCGTGGAACAGTTATTCGAGGCGTTTTTCTCGACCAAAGCTGAAGGGACCGGCATGGGGTTGGCTATTGCGCGCAGTATTATCGAAGCACATGGCGGGACGCTCTCCGGGGAAAACTGCGCCAACGGAGGCGCGCTCTTCACCATTTGCCTGCCGGAAGCGCGCGAGGAAAAATCTCAGGCCGCGTAATTCCGAGACATCTGCAAACTGGACGAGGCGCGAATATGAGGGAGTGGGCCCCTCCTCGAGGGTGCGAGTCAGGGTGAGACTAAGGTCCCATATCCTTTCCGCATCTCGGCCCCAAGACTAAGCCTGCCCGCTCTATTTTTTTCAATGCCGACCGCAGTTCATTCCTGGAAACCCTCCTCCAAATCGGACGCGAAAGTTTGCGCCTTCGAGCAGACCTCCGTTTGCCTGCTCGATGACGACCTCTCAATGCTCAAGGCGTTGGAGCGGTTGCTGAAGTCGGACGGTTTCAACGTGGAGAGGTTCAGCGAGCCCGCGGCCTTTCTGGCCGCGGTTGGAAATAGTCCTTGTCGAGTGGCAATCCTCGACGTCTGGATGCCGGACATGAACGGATTGGAAGTGCAGGCGGCGTTGCGCAAACAATCGCCGGAAACGCGCATCATCTTCATCAGCGGGCGAGACGATCCATCTGTGCGCCAAACCGCCCTGGAGGCGGGCGCGTTCGGTTTCCTCTCGAAACCGTTCGACGACGAAGTCTTTCTTCAGCTCGTGCGCAAGGCCGTCGCGGCCTGATTCCTGTAGCAGCCTCCCTGCGGGACGCTCGTCGTTGCGCGGCACAACTGCATCCCACGTCGCCCACAGGGCGACGGCTACAGAACCCCGGCCCGTAAGACCAAGGTCCCATAGTCCCGCGTCCGGAAATTCTCCACTGTTCTGCCGATGAAAAGAATGGCGATGGCCTTTGCTCTGGCGTCAGTCTCTCTCCAGTTCCTGGCCGGTCAATTGGCTGCGGCACCTCCCAAGGTCAATGCGAACGGCACGGAAGAGTCCGCCGAAACAGAAGCAGGTGGCGATCAGGCCGCGGAGCTCGCCAAGCAACTCCAGAACCCTGTCGCCAGTCTCATTAGTTTCCCGTTCCAGAACAATTTCGATTTCAACCTGGGTCCGAACGACGACGGCTTTAAATACACGCTCAACTTTCAGCCGGTCATTCCGCTTTCCATTAGCCAGGATTATAACCTCATCATCCGCACCATCCTGCCGATCATCTCGCAGGACGATGTCATTCCGGGCACGAGCCAAAGCGGCCTCGGCGACATCGTGCAGAGTTTCTTCTTCTCACCAAAGAAGCCGGTGGGTGGATTGATCCTCGGTTTCGGGCCGGTCATGCTTTACCCCACCGCGACCGATTCGCTGCTCGGATCGGAACAATGGGGCGCGGGCCCGACTGGTCTCGTGCTGAAACAAACCGGCGGGTGGACTTACGGGCTGCTCTTCAATCACATCTGGAGTTATACCGGGGAGGAGGGCCGGAATTACGTCGACGCCACTTTTCTCCAGCCGTTTCTTTCCTACACGACCAGGTCTCACACGACTTTCGGACTCAACACGGAATCGACCTTCGACTGGCACAACAGTCAGTGGACGGTGCCGATCAATCTTTCGGTCAGCCAGCTAATCAAGGTTGGCAAGCTGCCGGTCAGTCTTGCCTTCGGCGTAAAATATTACGCAGAAGCCCCCGCCGGCGGACCCGACTGGGGGGTGCGCTTTGTCGTGACCCCGCTCTTTCCCACGGGTAAACCCAAACCAGCACCTGTATCAGACACATCCCTCAAATAGAATCGGAGCCCATCAGACATTGCCCAACCGAACTTCCTAAAATGAAAAAAATTCTTCTCCCGTTTTGTTTACTGGCAGTCGCACTCTTCGTTCTTCCTCCTGTTCAGGCAGGGCAGGAGATCGTTTCCTCGCAGGAAATAGCGCCGGCGCCAGAGCCCGACCGCTGGCATTTCGAAATCTCGTCGCCCGGCTTTCTCGCGGGACTCGATGGCACGGTTGGAGTGAATGGCCTCGATGCCGATGTCGATGTCGATTTCGACCAAATCCTGGAAAATCTCGACATGGTCTTTGCGGTTCGCGTCGAGGCGAACAAAGGCCGGTTCGGGCTTTACGGCGAGTTGATCTACCTCAGCCTGTCGGACGGCGCACAACTGAGAAACCGCCTGGTCAACAACGTCCGTGTGGAAGTCGATGAATATCTGGCCGACGCCGGGGTAAGCTGGCGCCTGGTCGATAACCCACGCTACTCAATCGATCTCGTCGCCGGCACGCGCTACACGAAGCTGGAACAGGGGCTCGACCTGACCGGCAACACAACGGTCATCAACTCGACCTCTACGCAGTTTGTCACCGACGTCAGCGCGCGCTTGCGCGATCGGCTCAACAACGCCATCAGCGAAAGCACCTTCCTCAACGATCTCCGGAGCAACATCAACGCTCGCATCACGAACCAGTTGGTCACGAACCTGCGCAACGATCAGCGCCGGCCTTCCATTCCGATTGCGCCGC
>DASQLH010000311.1:0-5133 GCA_035630155.1 Chthoniobacterales bacterium | reverse complement strand
ACTCTCTCTCCCCTTGGGAGAGACGGACGCGAAGCGCCAGTGAGGGCTCGGGGCGGGGATATGGGTGAGGCACCCGATTGAGCGAGTTTTCCGGCACCCCTTCCAAGGGCTGAATTGATCTTGCGATGGATCCCGGAGTTCCGCTGCGCTTCGCTCCGGGCTTTAATCCTCCGCGCCCCCGGCGCTGAATAAGCGACGCGGCGCGCCTCTGGTGCTGGAATCGGGAAGTCTGCTCGTTAGAAAATCGTTCTTGTCTCAGCTTGGGTTGCGGTTGAACTGTTTCAACTCAAGCGCATCTAACTAAAGAATATGAAACGCATTTCCACGACTCTCTTTACCTTCGTCATTGCCCTTTTCGCCCTGGCCGCCACCGCCCACGCCGACCTCGACCTGCCTGACGTGAGTCAGCATGCGGTCGTCAAGCAACGCGTCGGATTGACTGACATCAAGATCGATTACTACCGCCCTTTGGTGAATGGGCGGAAGGTTTGGGGCGGAATCGTTCCGCTCGGCGAAGTCTGGCGCGCGGGTGCGAACCAAAACACCACGATCGAGTTCAGCGACAATGTTTCGATCGAGGGGAAGCCCCTGCCAAAGGGGACTTACGGATTGCACATGATCCCGACCGCGGACACATGGACGATTATTTTTTCGAAAATGGCGAGCGCCTGGGGCAGCTACACCTACAAGCAGGAGGAAGACGCGCTTCGCGTGACCGTGAAGCCGCTCCCGGGCGAGATGGAGGAAGCACTGGCGTTTGAGTTTGAGGATTTGAAACCCGACTCGGCGAAGATCGTGTTGAGGTGGGAGAAGATCGTGGTGCCGTTCACGGTCTCGGTCAGCGATGAAACGACGGTGGCGAACCTCCGTAACCAGATGCGTGGGCGGGCCCAGTATGAGTGGCAGTCTCTCAATCAGGCCGCGCAATTTTGCGTGACGAAAAAAATCAATCTGGATGAGGCCCTGAAGTGGGTGGACTCCTCGATTCAAAACGAGGAGCGTTTCGAGAACCTCTCCACCAAGGCCGACGTTCTGAAGGCGATGAACAAGCCCGAGGATGCCAAGAAGGCCTGGGAGCAGGCGATCGCCAAGACGACGGCGCCGCAGCTCTACTCTTACGCTCGGCGTCTGATGTTCGATAAAAAAGAAGCCGAAGCGATGGAGATCCTCAAGGAAGTGGCGAAACGCTATCCGGAGAGTCCGTTCGGACATCTGGCGAACGCCCGGTTGAAATCGGCCGCGGGTGATTTTCCCGGCGCGGCCGAAGACGTGAAGAAGGCGCAAGCGGTGGCGATTTCCGACCAGCAACGGACTGCCCTGAAACCGCTGCTCGAGCGTCTCCAGGCGAAGCAGGACATCAACAAATAAGCGACGTTGCTTGCAGCGGTCGCGAAGGGGCGATGCGCTCGCTGGGTTTCCACTGCCACGCTTATGATTGCTCGCCTGCGAACTGTCTCGACAACAGCCGCCGCTTTCCTCTTTGCCGCCACAACTCTTATGCGCGCGGCTGAGCCTCCCCCGCGCCTGTTCCCGCCGCCGATGAACGCCGCGGAAATCCAGCTCGCGCTCCAAAAACTAAATGTGCTCGGGCGCGTGCTCTACGTGGCCGCGCATCCGGACGATGAGAATACGAACCTCATCGCACTCTGGGCGAATGGGTCGCTTTACGACACCGCGTATCTCTCCGTAACGCGGGGAGACGGCGGGCAAAACCTGATTGGACCCGAGCTGGGCGAACGCCTCGGGGTGATTCGCACGCACGAGCTTCTCGCCGCGCGCCGGCTCGACCGCGGCAATCAGTTCTTTACCCGCGCGCTCGACTTCGGCTTTTCCAAAAGCGCTCCGGAAACGCTAAAGCTTTGGGACCGCGAGAAGATTCTCGCTGATGTGGTTTGGGTCATCCGGAAGTGGAAGCCGGATGTCGTCGTCACGCGCTTCAGTCCCGATGACGACAAGACCCACGGTCATCACACGGCCTCGGCAATCCTCACGCGCGAAGCCTTTCAGGCGGCGGGCGACCCCAGGCGGTTTCCGGAGCAATTGGCCTTCGTTGAGCCGTGGAAAGCGACGCGCCTGGCCTGGAACACGTCGCCCTTCTTTTTCTCGAACCGCAATATCCCATTCGATCCCACGGGCCTCGCGACGCTGGAAGCGGGCGGGTTCAATCCGCTCCTCGGTAAAGCGTTCACGGAGATCGCGGCCGCGAGCGTGAGCATGCACAAAAGCCAGGGCGTCGGGCGCCCGCCGATCCGGGGGGCGCGAAAGGAATACTTCAAGCCGCTGGAAGGCGCGCCGATCACGGGCGGGCTGTTCGACGGCATCGATACGACCTGGTCGCGCGTGCCGAAGTCGGAAGCGATTGCCGAAAAGGTAAAACAGCTCCTCGCGACCCTTGTGCCGGCAGATCCGGCGGCCTCGGTTCCGAAGCTCCTGGAGTTGCGGAAGGCGCTCACCCAAGCGGACGACAAGAATTGGTCCACGGCGAAGGTGGGAGAGATCGACGCCCTCATCGTGGCATGTCTCGGTTTGCACATTGAAAGCTCGACGGTGAGCGCCGTGGTAACTGCGGGCCAGCAGTTGCCGATAAAGCTGGAATCGATCAATCGCTCGAAAGTGCCGGTGCAATTGCTCGAGGTGCGGACGCCTGTGTCAGGAGAACAATTGCGTTTGGACGTGCCGCTGCCGCAGGACCAGCTCGTGGCAAAGGACCTCTCGCCGACGCTGCCCAAGGAGGTGACCTCGACGCAACCTTACTGGCTTCGCAAGCCCGCCGTGCTCGGCACCTTCGTCGTCGAGGATCAGAAGCTGATCGGCTTGCCTGAGAATCCGGTCCCGTTCCCGGTAGAAGTCATCCTCCGCGTTGGCGAGCAGGATTTGCGTTACCTCGTCGATACGAAGCATCGAACGGTCGATCCGATCGCGGGCGAGCTTCGCCATGCCCTGGTCATCGCGCCGCCGGTCTTCGCGAATCTGCAGAACAGCGTCTTCGTTTTCGGCGACGATAATTTCAAGACAGTGCAGGTGCGCGTGACCGCTTCCACTGGCGCGGTGAGCGGCCAGCTGAAATTGGAAGCGCCCAAAGGTTGGCGCGTCGAGCCCGCGTCTGTCCCTGTGGATTTGAAAGCGGCTGATGCTGAGTCGTTCGCCACTTTCACCATTCATCCGCCGGCGACTCCGGGCGAAGGAACGCTCCGCGCCGTGGTGACGGTCGACGGCCGCGATTACTCTTTCGCGCGCGAACGCATCTCCTACCAACACATCGGCGTCCATACGTTGATGCCGCCGGCCGAGGCCAAAATCGTGCGTGCCGACATCAAGAAGAAGGGCGAGCTAATCGGCTACATTCCCGGCGCCGGCGACGACATTCCGCAGAGCCTTCAGCAGATCGGTTACAACGTGAAGATGCTCGAGGAATCCGAGATCACCGCGGAAAACCTGAAGCGTTTCGGCGCGGTTGTGCTCGGCATTCGCGCCTACAACACCCAGGACCGCATCGCGAGCTGGCAGCCCGAATTGCTCGCTTATGTCGAGGCGGGTGGTGTGGTCGTGACGCAATACATCACCACGGCCGATCTCAAAACGAAGCAGATTGGCCCATACCCCTTGGAGATCTCCCGCGAACGCGTCACTGATGAAACCGCCGAAGTCCGGGTCCTGGCGCCGGACCATCCGATGATGAACACGCCGAACAAGATCAGCGCCGAGGACTTCAAAGGATGGGTCCAGGAGCGCGGCCTTTATTTTTCAAACAAGTGGGACCCTGCCTGGAAGCCGATTTTTTCGTGCAACGATCCGGGTGATAAGCCGCTCGATGGCGGCCAGCTCATTGCGAAGTCCGGCAAAGGCTATTTCATCTACACCGGTTATTCCTGGTTCCGCCAGTTGCCGGCCGGCGTTCCCGGCGCTTATCGTCTCTTCGCCAACATGGTCTCGCTGCGCGACGTGAAATGAGCTTGCACGATCATCCGCCGTTTTTCTCGAGCTGGGGCAAGGCCTACTGGTTTGCCATCGTCCTGTTCGCGGTTGAGGTCGCACTGCTTTACTTCTTCACGGTCCGGTTTTCGTGAACCGGCTCGATTACATCGTCCTCTTCGCGACGATCCTTGCGATCCCGCTCTACGGTCTCTGGCGCACTTATAACCACCCGAATCTTCGCGAGTATCTCAAGGGCGACAGGACCATACGGTGGGGAACCATCGGGCTGTCGGTCATGGCCACGCAGGCCGGCCCCATCACATTTCTCTCCATGCCCGGCCAGGCTTACGACAGTGGCATCGGCTTCATCCAAAACTATTTCGGCCAACCGTTCGCCCTCATTGTCGTCTGCGCCATCTTCGTTCCGATCTATCAACGGCTGAAAGTTTTCACGGCCTATGAATATCTCGGCCAGCGCTTCGACCAAAAAACGCGGCTGCTCGGCGCCTTTCTCTTCCTGGTGCAGCGCGGCATCGCTGGCGGCATCACCATCTACGCGCCGGCCATCATTCTTTCCGCGGTGATCGGCTGGGATTTGAATCTCACCATCTGGCTGGCGGGCGGTTTCGTCATTGCTTACACCGTCATCGGCGGGACGAAGATCGTCAGCCTCACCCAGCGCTACCAGATCATGGTCATCCTCATCGGCATGGCGCTCGCCTTTGGCATAGCGGTTTACCGGTTGCCGGCCGACTTCTCGTTTAGCGACGCGCTTTCCATGGCGGGCAAGATGGGAAAGCTCGAGGCAGTCGATTTCTCAATCGATCCCTCGAGGCGCTACACGTTCTGGTCGGGCCTCCTGGGCGGCTTCTTTCTCTCGCTTTCTTATTTCGGCGCCGATCAATCGCAGGTGCAGCGCTATCTCGCCGGCAATTCGCTCCGCGCCAGCCGCATCGGCTTGCTTTTCAACGCCATCGTGAAAGTGCCGATGCAATTTCTCATCCTGCTTCTCGGCGTGATGGTCTTTCTCTTCTATCAATTCGAAAAGCCGCCCATCTTTTTTAACCAGCCCACTTATCAGCGCGCGATCGAGCGCGGCCACGGGCCCCAACTGACCGCGCTGGAGGCGCAGTTCGACGATGTCTTCACCCGGAAACGCGACGCACTTCAGGCCATGCCCAAGGCTTCCGCTGAAGAATCGCAAACGTTGACCGCGCA
>DASQLH010000310.1:0-2850 GCA_035630155.1 Chthoniobacterales bacterium | reverse complement strand
ATTAGTCGATGACAAGAAAATCGATTCGTCGCCGATTCGGAAGCTGGTCGCCGCGGTCAGCGCCGGCGTGCTCGGCGGTGTGCCGGTTCTCGATTTGAATTACGAAGAAGACAAGGCCGTGACGGTGGACTTCAACCTGGTTGCGACGGAGGATGGCGCATTCGTCGAGATGCAAGGCTCGGGCGAAGAGGCAACGTTTTCGAGCGATGAGCTTGCGGAAATGCTCGCCCTCGGGAGGAAAGGAATCGGAGAATTGATTGCAGCGCAGCAGGCGGCGCTGGCATCATTGATGGTCGCAAAGACATGACAAAGGCGCTTATCACCGGAATCACGGGGCAGGACGGCAGTTATCTGGCCGACTTGCTGCTCGAAAAAGGCTACGAGGTCCACGGAATCATCCGCCGCGCCAGCACCTTCAACACCGCGCGCATCGATCATCTTTACGCCGATCCGCACATCAACGGCGTCCGGCTCTTCCTTCATTACGGCGACCTGGCCGATTCGGTGAATCTGGTGAAGCTGCTTTACGAATTGAAGCCGGACGAGATTTACCATCTCGGCGCGCAAAGCCACGTGCGGGTCAGCTTCGATATCCCGGAATACACTTCGGACGTCACCGGGGTCGGCACCATTCGCATTCTGGAAGCGATCCGCGAGACGGGGATACGATCGAAATTTTATCAGGCCTCGAGCAGCGAGATGTTCGGCAAGGTGCAGCAAGTGCCACAAACGGAGACGACGCCGTTCTGGCCCCGCAGTCCCTATGGGGTGGCAAA
The DNA here is from genome assembly GCA_035630155.1 of Chthoniobacterales bacterium. Taxonomy (GTDB): domain Bacteria; phylum Verrucomicrobiota; class Verrucomicrobiia; order Chthoniobacterales; family UBA10450; genus AV80. Next base: position 2,074 of record DASQLH010000310.1, on the reverse strand, counting down.
GGTTTTCGCTTATTGGGCCACGGTGAATTACCGCGAAAGCTACGGCCTCAACGCCAGCAACGGTATTTTGTTCAATCACGAAAGCCCCCGGCGCGGCGAAACTTTCGTCACGCGCAAAATCACGCGCGCGGTGGCGGCGATAAAGTTAGGCCTGCAAAAGGAACTGTTCCTCGGCAACCTCGACGCGAAACGGGACTGGGGTTACGCCCCCGAGTACGTCGAAGGGATGTGGCGCATCGTCCAGGAGGCTTCCGGCGATGACTTCGTGCTGGCGACAAACGAGACTCACACCGTTCGCGAATTCGTCGAGACCGCTTTCGCGCGAGCTGATCTCGATTGGAAAGAATATGTGAAGCACGACGATCGTTATGAGCGCCCGGCCGAGGTGGACCTGCTCATCGGCGATGCGTCGAAAGCGAAGAAGGTGCTCGACTGGGAACCGAAGGTGCGTTTCCACGAGCTGGTGCGGATCATGGTGGACGCGGACATGGAATTACTTTCGCGAGCTGGCGCGAGAGAGCACCTCGGCAAATTACCCTGAGGTAGGGACGCCGCGCTGCGGCGTCCGCGGACAGCGCAGCGCGCTGTCCCTACCAATTTAACGTGACGACACCGTGCCCGCAGTGCTTCGCGACAGCGATGCAGGCGCGGCAGAGGTCGTCCCTCCAGCGCCCGAGACCGGCGCGAGCGCTGGCACCATCGCTTCGAGCGGTTCGTTCAAAATCGTGACGCGCGCCCGCGGGCCGACGATATCGTAGAGCTGGATGACGTCCCGCGAGCGCATCCGAATACAACCGAAACTGGCTCGCGTCCCGATGGTTCGTTCTTCCGGCGTCCCGTGAATATAGATGTAGCGGCCGTAGGCATTCGCGTTCTGGCCTTCGCGTCCCCGCAGCCAAAGAATGCGCGTCACGATCGGATCGCGACCCGGCGCGTCCGGCACCAGGATTTCGCCCGTCGGTTTCCGGTCCTTGAAAACCATTCCGCTCGGAGCGGAGCCGCCGATCTTCTTCGCCACTTCGAGCTCTCCCAACGGCGTGCCGTTGCTCCCCGGGACATCACCGATGGCGAATTTCGAAGTCGAAATCGGATACGTCGTCATGAGCGCGCCGTTATCGAGCACCGCCATGCGTTGTTGTGGAATGCTGACCACGACGTGGTGCCGCGTGTCCGGCGTCACGCATGAGGCGACGAACAGGGCGACGCCGGCGAGGGCGAATAATCTCTTCATCATCGAGCGAATCGGAAGAATTTGTCCGCCGTATCTGTCGTGGCCTCGGCGATTTCCTCGAACGGAAGGCCGCGCGCTGATGCGATCGACTCCGCCACAATGCGGGTATGCGCCGGCTCGCACCGCTTCCCCCGAAACGGGACGGGCGCCAGGTAAGGACAATCGGTTTCGACCATGAACTTCCAGAGCGGAATCTGTGTGGCCACTTCCCGCACGCTCGCGCCGTTCTTGAAGGTCACGATGCCCGTGAACGAAACAAGATGGTCCAGGGCGATAACCTCCCCAGCCTGCTCGAGCGTCCCGCCGAAACAGTGAAAAACCCCTCGCAGCTTCCCGGTGTAAGGCCGCATGATTTCGAGCGTATCGTCCCAGGCATCGCGCTGATGGATCACGACGTTTAGCCCCAGCTCGGCGGCCAATTCCAATTGCTGTTCGAAGAGGCTCGCCTGTTTTGATTTGTAAGCGCCGTCGTGGATCTCGGCCTCGATTTGTTCTTCGGTTGAAGTCTGGAGGGCCTTGGCGAAAACTTGCGATATCTTGCGTTCCTTCGCCAGCTCGATGCTCGGCAACGAGTGATAATCCAAGCCGGTTTCCCCAATCGCAACGACTCGGGGATTCTTCGCCAGTTCCCGCAGCGGTGAGATTACGTCCTCGCCCGATTCCTCGACATAGGTCGGGTGAACGCCGATTACCGCGAAGATGTTCGGATATTTTTCCGCCAGCTCGACCGCGCGCCGGCTGCTTTCAATCGAGGTCCCGATGGTGATGATGCGAGTCACGCCCGCTTCGGTCGCGCGCCGCAGGACGTCGTCGAAGTCCGGCGCGAAATCCGGATAATCGAGG
>DASQLH010000309.1:0-14464 GCA_035630155.1 Chthoniobacterales bacterium | reverse complement strand
CGCGCGATCGCGAAAATGGGGGTAAACAAATTCGTCGGAATGCCTAACGAATAGTAAACCGTCGCCGAGTAGAAATCGACATTCGCGTTCAGGTTCTTTTTTTCCTTCATCAACTGCGCGATCCGCTCGGACATCCTGATCCATTTCGGTTCGCCCAGCTTCTCGCTCAGCTTTACCGCCATCTTTTGCAAATGAGGCGCGCGTGGATCGAGCGTTTTATAAACTCGGTGACCGATCCCCATGATCTTCTTTTTCTCGGCGAGCTGTTTCTCGATATAAGCGTCTACTTTCTCTTCGCTGCCAATTTCCTCCAGCATGTTTATGACGCCCTCGTTTGCGCCGCCATGAAGAGGTCCTTTGAGGGTCCCAATAGCCGCTGTGATCGCGGAATAGAAGTCGGACAGCGTCGAAATCGTGACGCGCGCGCTAAAAGTCGATGCGTTCATTCCATGGTCGGCGTGAAGAATGAAGGCGACGTCCAGCGTGTCGCTCGCTTCCTTCGCCTGTGGCTCGCCACACATCAGATACAAAAAGTGCTCGGCCTCGGTCAGGTCATCGCGCACCGGCGGAAGTGATTTCCCGCTCCTGGCCCGGTGGAAATACGCGGCGATAACGCCTATTTTCGCTGTGATCGAGATCGCGCGACGCCGGTTGATTTCCGGCGTCGCCTCTTTTCCGATATCGAGATCATACAGCCCGAGCATCGAAATCGCCGTGCGCATCACATCCATCGGCTCCGCGTCCTTCGGGGCCGACTTGAGAAATTCGATCACGGGCTCCGGCAACTGGCGTTGGCTGCGCAGCTCGCGCACAAATACCTCCAGTTCCCGGCGGTTCGGCAGTTTCCGGTGAAACAGCAGATACACTACTTCCTTGTAGCTGACTTTGCCCACCAGCTCATTGATGTCGTAGCCGCAATAAATGAGCTGGCCTTTGTCGCCAATGACGTCGCTCAGCCGCGTCGAATTCGCGACCACGCCTTCAAGTCCACGTGACATAGTCATGAGGCGCTTTGAGTAGAACCGTTAACCACCAACTTCGTCACGAGAAGTAAGTCGACGACCGTGTGGGCCCGGGCTCCCTCCTTATAAAGAGCGACGGTGCGGCCGGCGGCCGGGATGGCGAGGAAATCGGGATGGGGAACTCGAATCGAACTGCCGTCAGCGAGGTGCATCTCGAATGATTGAAATGGCGCCGCATGCACCAACGAACGCACTTCTTCCAAGGTCATAAAAAAGAGGTTACTGCCGTCATTTCATCCGCGCAATTAGCGTCTCTGCCATTGTCGCTGGTGTTTCGGCTACCGCGATGCCCGCGGCCTTAAGCGCCTCGATTTTTCCCGCCGCCGTTCCCTTGCCGCCGGACACAATCGCCCCCGCGTGGCCCATCCGCCGGCCGGGCGGCGCCGTCGCGCCCGCGATGAATGCCGCCACCGGCTTCTGGCAATTCTCCTTGATCCACTCCGCTGCTTCTTCTTCCGCGGAGCCGCCGATTTCGCCGATCAGAATCATCGAATTGGTGCCAGGATCGTCGTTGAAAAGCTTCACCGCATCGAGGTGCGACATGCCGTTGATTGGATCGCCGCCGATGCCGATGCAGGTCGATTGTCCGTAGCCGCGCGACGTGAGCTGCCAGACCGCTTCGTACGTGAGCGTCCCTGAGCGCGAGATCACGCCGACGCTTCCCGGCTTGTGAATGTAACCGGGCATGATGCCGATCTTGCACTGGCCGGGAGTAATGATTCCCGGGCAATTGGGGCCAATAAGCCGGCTCGATTTGCCCGCCATCTGCGCCTTCACCCGCATCATGTCCATCACCGGAATTCCCTCCGTGATGCAAATCACCAGCTCCACTCCGGCATCCACCGCTTCCAGGATTCCATCGGCCGCGCCGGCCGCCGGCACGAAAATGACCGACACGTTGCAACCGGTTTCCTGCCGCGCTTCCCAAACCGTGTCGAATACCGGGACCTTGTCGTCGAACTTTTGCCCGCCTTTCCCCGGGGTCACGCCCGCGACCACGTTCGTCCCGTATTCCATGCATTGCCGCGCATGAAACCCGCCAGCGCTGCCGGTGATTCCCTGCACTACGAGACGCGTGTTTTTATCGACGAGAACAGACATATCAGGAGAAAGTTCGAAATCCGAAATTCGAAATCCGAAACAAATTCAAAATTCCAATCCGCGAAAAATCCGGCGCGCCCGTAGTTGGTTTTTTTTGTTTTTGACCTTTATACATTCGGGTTTGTTTCGGATTTCGATATTCGGATTTCGGGTTTGCGGCGCTATGCGTTGCTCTTCCTTTTGTGCACGAGCAGTTTGTTCCCGTCGGGATCGCGAAACTGCGCCATCCAGCAAACTGGCGTTTCCGTTTTCTCCGTATCGAATTCGACGCCACGTTCCTTCAACTTGCCGATCGCCGCGTCGATATCATCGACTTCAAAGGCTACTGTCGTCCCATCGCGTGACGGCTGCCACGCCGGATGACAACCGACGCCGATTGTCATCGCGCCGAGCTCGTACTCTACCCAGGCGCCGCCCATGGCGCTCGAAGCCGGCTTCAGCTCCAGGGTTTCCTGATAGAATTTCCGCGCGCGCTCCGCGTCGGAAACAGCGATGGCTACGAATGCGACTTCCTTGATCATGACGCTTTCAATTTGTGGATCATCAGTTTATTGCCATCCGGATCCTGCACTACCGCGATGTGACAGACCGGCGATTCGAAAGCATCCATCGCGAAAGTCGCCCCCGCCTTTTTGAGGTCAGCGATCGCTTCCTCAAAATCTTCCACTTCAAGAGCCGCGCCTGTCCCCTGGTCCGATGGCTGCCAGCCCTCGCTGACGCTGGCGATGCAGAGCGTGTCCTTGCCGAGCCCGTATTCGATCCATTGGCCCTCCATGAACCGGCCGGATTCCTTCATCCCGAGAACGCCTTCGTAGAATTTCCGCGAGCGATCCATGTCGGTTACCGGGATCGCGACGAATCCGATTTCTTTGATTTTCATAATGCTCTCCCAGAAACCGCAGGTTGCTGGGAGAGAAATCCCAAATCCCAATGCCCAAATCCCAGGTAAATCCCAAACCGCAAATAGAGAAAAAAAGAGATCATAATCCGCTGCTCTTTGAAATGATCGTGGAGAAAATCAGGGTCAACTCGTACGCCTCAGCGGCCAGGGCGTCACGGCTTTCGATGTTCCCGCGTCCCACTTCGATTAGCCGTAGAAAAAGGCGGCTTTCCTTCGCTTCCTTGCGACAGATCTTCGCGCGCATCAGGAAATCTTTTTTACTCAGAGCCTCGTCCGCTTCGATCCAATTGGCCGCAACAGAACCAGAGGCTCGAATCAATTGTCGGACGTCTTCCATATTCCCCACGGTGCGCGGCAGCGTTTTTATGAACGTTCGAATTGCCTGGGCGAAGAGGAACGTTCGCTCTTCGAGACTACGCGGTTTGGGGGAACCATCGTCCATGCTGGCTTTGGATATTTGAGTTTGGATATTACTTGGGATTTGGGTTTTGGGATTTGGGATTTGCCGCGCCAGCGGCTGCTGCCGCCCCAACTACTTTCTGCGCCGCATCCGCCAGATCATCTGCCGTGATCAGCGTCAGGCCGCTTTCTTTCAGCAATTCCTTGCCCTTTTCGACATTCGTTCCCTCGAGCCGGACGACGAGTGGAACGCTCAAACCTACGGCTTTGGCCGCGGCAATGATTCCCTGCGCGATCACGTCGCATTTCGCGATGCCGCCGAAAATATTCACGAGGATCGCCTCCACGCGCTTGTCGCCGACGAGAATCTTGAACGCTTCCGTGACCTGCTCTTCGGTCGCGCTGCCGCCCACGTCGAGAAAGTTGGCCGGGCTGCCGCCGTAGAACTTGATGATGTCCATCGTCGCCATGGCGAGGCCGGCGCCGTTCACCAGGCAGGCGATGTTGCCGTCCAGCCCGATGTAGTTGAGGTCGTGCTTGGAAGCTTCCACCTCGCGCGGATCCTCCTCGCTGATGTCCCGCATGGTCTCGACCTCGGGGTGCCGATAAAGGGCGTTGTCGTCAAAATTGAACTTCGCGTCGAGCGCGATCACCTCGCCCTTATCGGTCACGACGAGCGGATTCACTTCCACCATCGAGCAATCAAGTCCGAGGAAGGTCCGATATAAGCCGTCGAACAATTGCGCCGCGGCCTTGATCTGAGAGGGCTCGAAGGCGAGCTGCTTCGCCAGTTTGCGCGCCAGGAAAGGCTGGAGGCCGGCCAGCCGATCCACCGGTTCGCGAATGATCTTTTCGGGTGTTTTTTCCGCGACCGTTTCAATCTCCACTCCGCCCTCGGTGCTCGCAACAACCAGCGGCGCGGCCGTGGCGCGGTCGACTAAGATCGCGAAATAAATCTCGCGCGCGATGTTGACCGATTTGGCGACCAGGACGGTGTTCACCACCTTCCCGCTGGGGCCGGTCTGATGCGTGACCAGGGTGTGCCCGAGCATCTTCGCCGCGATATCGCGCACTTCCTCGGGCGATTTGCACAGATGCACGCCGCCCTTGAATCCGTTGGTGAACGTCCCTTTCCCCCGGCCACCGGCGTGAATCTGAGCTTTCACGACCAGCTCGCCGCCGCCCAGATCTTTCGCCGCGCGCTCCGCCTCGGCGGGGCTGCGCGCCGCTTTCCCGGGCGGCGTGGCCACCCCGAATTTTTGCAGCAGCTCCTTGGCTTGGTACTCGTGAATATTCATTCGCGGATCAAACGATCACTAAGCCGTCGAACCTCAACGCGGGCAATCGTTTTCTAGAGTGGAGCGACGTTTAAGATCTGCAGTCGGCTACTTGCAATAGCTGTGGCCGTGGCCAAGTTCGCGGCAATGCCCGGCACGGACGCTCATTTGGAATCCACTCTGGACGCGGCGCTTCAGGCCGGACACCTCCGGGATTCAACGGTCGAAAACATTCGGCGGCTGCTCGGAGCGTCTGATTCTCCGCTCTATGCCGCGGCGGTTTCCGAGCTCGCGAATGCTGGCGAATGGGGCGAGCTGAACGACCGGTTTTTCCGGACCCTTGCGTTCGGGACCGGCGGCCTGCGGGGCCGGACGATCGGGAAAATTGTGACCAAAGCGGAACGCGGCGACGCGCGTGACAGCGAGCCGCCGCAATTCCCGTGCGTCGGCACGAACGCGATGAATTTTTACAATGTGAGCCGGGCGACGCAGGGCCTGGTTGCCTATCTGCACGAGTGGCGGGCGAAAGAAACCATCGCGGGGAAACCAAAAATCGTGATCGCCTGCGACACACGGCATTATTCGAGAGAGTTTTCGGAGCTGGTGGCCAGGACCGCGGCGGAAAACGGATGCGACGCCGCGATTTTCGAAGGGCCGCGATCCACGCCGGAATTGTCTTTTGCCGTCCGTTATCTTGGCGCGAGCGCGGGCATCGTCATCACGGCAAGTCACAACCCGCCGCACGATAATGGCTTCAAAGCCTATTTCGGCGACGGCGCGCAAGTCATCGAGCCGCACGCCAGCTCGATCATCGCCAAAGTGAATTCGATTGCCGGAGAGAGCTATCCCGCGCGGCCCGACGACGAACGCGGCGAAGTCCAAATCCTCGGCCGCGAAATCGACGAGGCTTACATGGAGCGCGTCGAAAGTCTGATCCTGAACAAAGAGCTGGTGCGGTCCGCAAAATCGTTGCGCGTGGTATTCACGCCGCTCCACGGCACCGGCGGCGTGATCATCAAACCGATGCTCGAGCGCCTCGGCTTCACTTTTGAGGTCGTGAAGGAACAGGATCGCTTCGACGGCAATTTTCCGACGGTCGACTCTCCGAATCCGGAAAACGCCGCCGCCTTGCGCCTCGGCGTGGAGCTCGCCGAAAAGACGGGCGCCGATCTTGTTGTCGCGACGGACCCCGATTGCGACCGCATGGGCGTCGCGGTTCGCGCCGGCGATGGAGAAATGAAGCTGCTGAGCGGCAATCAGATTGGCTCACTCATGGCCTACTACCGGATCAAAACGCTTTTCGACCTCGCGATCCTGAACAAGGAGAACGCGTCGCGTGGCGTGATTATCAAAACCTTCGTGACGACGGACCTGCAAAAGGTGATCGCCGAGCACTATGGCTTGCGCTGCGTTGAGACGCTGACCGGGTTCAAATATATCGGCTCTAAACTGGGCAAATATGAGCGAGCCATCACAGCGTCTCTTGGTAGGGATGCCGCGCTGCGGCGTCCGAACGAATCATCATCAACCGCCCCGGACGGCGCAGCGCGCCGTCCCTACCAGGAGATGTCGGAGGAAGAGACGCGCGCGCTTCGCCTCGCCCATTCATCGCTTTATGTTTTCGGCGGCGAGGAAAGCTATGGATACAGCGGCGGCGATTTCATTCGGGACAAGGATGGCAATGGCGCGGCCGTCATGTTCTGCGAAGTCGCGGCGTATGCGAAGTCGATGGGCCTCACGGTCCCGGCGTTGCTCGACGAGATCTTTTCGGAGTTCGGGTATTTCGAGGAATACACTGGCTCGCTCACTTTCGAAGGGGCCGAAGGAGCGGAAACGATCAAGCGTCTGCTGGCTTCTTATGTCACCAATCCACCGGCGGAAATGCTCGGAGTGAAGGTGGCGCATGTGAAGAATTTCGAAACGGAGACCTATCGCGACGTGGAGGGCGACGAAATCCCGAAGGAAAAAATGCTGATCTTCGAATTGGAAGATCGGACCAGGATCGCGGTGCGCGCCTCGGGGACAGAGCCGAAAATCAAATACTACCTGTTTGCGCAACGGCGTCCGCCCGAGGGCTCGAAGTTCAGCGCGAACGAGTTGGCGGCCATCAAAGAGGAAGTGGGCGCGCACCTTCAGCGCCTTTGGGACTGGCTCCGCGAGGATTCGGCGGCGCGGGCCGGCACATAAGACGCTCGACATCTTGCCGAAGGCACGGAAGATTTTCGCATGGGTCGTGAAATAAAACTCGATGGCGGTGAGATCTCGGTCTTGAAAAAAATCGGCCTCTCCGGCGCGCCGCTTCTGGGCAAGTTGCTCGTGGACCGCATCGAGGAAATGGAGACGGGCGAATTTCTCGACACCCTTTGCGGGCTCATCGATCAGGGCTACGTCCTCTCAAACAAGGTGAACATCCGCCTGATGGAAGATGTGAATAAGGCGTTCTTCCGCACGAACCCCACGTTTGCAAAAGATTTGCAGGATGCCGTCAACCCGGCCCGGCGGCGCGAGCGCGAGCGCCAGGAACGCCTGCGTCGCCGCTGAAACTGGTGGAGCGCTTTTCAAAACTGCTTCGGCTCTGGCCGTGGCTCGCCGCGATCTCCACGGGCGCTCTCTACGCCGGTTGTTTCGCCCCTTTCAATTATTTCTGGCTTTGCTGGATCGCCCTGACCCCGCTGCTCGCGGCCGTCTGGTTTTCCGGAGAAAATTCAAAGCGCCGCTGGCTGCGCGATTTGTTTCTCGGTTATCTCGCCGGGCTCGTCTTTTTCTGGATCGTTTTTTCCTGGCTCCACACGGTCACCGTGCCCGGACTGGTTCTGGTCGGCTTCTATATGGCGATTTACTTCGCGTTCTGGACCTGGTTCTGCGGCCTGCTTCGCCCCGGCCTGCGGAAGGTGCAGCCGAAAACGCGCGAAGGAGTCGAGGCGATCTCGGACCGGCTCAACCAAAAATATGCCGCGCAAACCGGCCGCACCGAGGTGGAACCGCTCCAGGATTCTCCTGAAAGCCGTTCGCCCTGGCTGCGATCGACCAACAACCTTCGGCTCGCCTTTTTCCTCGCCACCGCCTGGGTGATGCATGAATGGCTGCGCAGCCTGGTCTTCTCCGGTTGGGGTTGGAACAGCCTGGGCAGCGCGCTGCACACGCAGTTGGCCCTCATCCAGATCGCCGAGTTTACCGGCGTGGCCGGGCTCTCTTTTCTCGTCGCGTTTACAAATGTAATCCTCCTGACCACGGCGCGCCGGTTCGCCCTCGAGCTCCAGGTCCGGCCGATGAAGCTGCATTACGACCTGACTTTGACGATGGCCTCGATCGTGGGGGTGATGGGATTCGGGCTCAATTCGATCCAGACCCAGCGTGAAGGGAAGATGCTGAACGTCGTGCTGGTGCAGCCGAATATTCCTCGCGAAGAAAAATTCAGCGTTGAGTTTGCAGGCAAGACTTTCGACAAATTCACGCGGCTGAGCCGCCCCGCGCTGGAAGCCAGCGTCCGCCCCGATCTTCTCGTCTGGCCAGAGAGCGCGATGCCCGGGCCGGTCCTCGGCGATGAACAGAGCTACCGCTTTGTCATGGATTTTTCCGCGACCGCGAAAACCGATCTGCTCCTGGGCACGATCGATCAGGACGAGACGCATGCGTATAACGCCGCGCTCCTCGTTGCGGACGCGGGCCGGCACGTCCAGATCTATCGCAAGGTGCATCTCGTGCCGTTCGGCGAATACATTCCCGGGCGGCACACGATCCCGCTGCTCGCGCGCGTCGTGGGAGACCAGGTGCCGGACGATTTCGATTTCGGCAAGGAATACACGGTCTTCAAACTGTCGAACGACCAGGCGAAGGCCGCACCGCTGATTTGCTTCGAAGACACCATCGGCGAATTGACGCGGCAGTTCGTCCTCGCCGGCGCCAACCTGCTCGTAAACGTGACGAACGATGGCTGGTTCCTGCGCTCCGCGGGTTCCCGGCAGCATCTCGCCAATGCGGTTTTCCGCTGTGTCGAAACGCGGCTCTCAATGGTTCGCGCCGCCAATACCGGCGTGACCTGTTTCATTAACGACTTCGGCAAGATCACGCACACGTTGGTCGATGAAACGGGGAGTCAATTTACCGAGGGTGTGCTCACGGGTCAGGTGAGCGTGCCGAGCCAATACCAACCGACGTTCTATGTGCGGTACGGCGAGCTGTTCGCGGAGGTGTGTGTGGCCATTACGGCCCTTGTGCTGGCCGCTCTCGCCTTTCGATTTGTTAGGCGCCGAAAGTCCTCACAGCCTCAAGGAAGGGCGCTTTCCAAACCGCCTGCCTAAAAATCGGCGGTTTGTAAACCGCCGCTCCTTGATGCTTCCCGCGAATTTTCGTGCGCAGTGACGATCCGTCCGTTAATCGTCTTTCACTCAATGGCCACGAACCACGAATTCGCCATTTACGTCCGCGGACTTCGGAAATCGTACGACGGTTTCGAGGCGGTCAAAGGGATCGATTTCGAAGTTCATCCCGGCGAAGTCTTCGGATTGCTCGGGCCCAATGGCGCGGGGAAAACGACCACGGTGGAAATCCTGGAAGGTTTGCGCCCACGAACCGCGGGCGACGTGAAGGTGCTCGATTTCGATCCCGATCGCCAAAAGCAAAAATTGAAGGACCGCATCGGCGTCTGTCTGCAAGCCACGAATCTGCCGGACAAAATTACCGTGCGCGAAGCGCTGAACCTTTTCGGCGCCTTTTATTCGCGCACCGTGGATGGCGAGGCGTTGCTGAAACGCCTCCAGCTCTGGGAGAAGAAGGACGCTTACTACGCCACGCTTTCCGGCGGGCAAAAGCAGCGGCTCGCGATCGCGCTCGCCCTCATTAACGAGCCGCAGATGCTTTTTCTCGACGAGCCAACCAGCGGCCTCGATCCGCAAGTGCGCCTGGAGATTCGCGACCTGATCGAGGAGCTGCGCGCGGAAAAGCGCACGATCGTGATGACGACGCATTACATCGAAGAAGCGGAACGCCTTTGCGACCGCGTCGCAATCATCGACAACGGCCTGATCATCGCGAGCGGTTCGCCCCGCGAGTTGCAGGCGAAAAGCGCGAATCAGGCGGCCATCGAGATTGCCTTTACCCAGCCGTGGCGCGGAGAAGCTCTCCCCACCTGGCCTCACGCCATCCGCAGCATCGTGAGCGACGATCGCCGCCACATAAAGGTGACCTCGGACCATCCGGCCCGGACCCTGGTGGAGATGGTGAAGTGGACCGACGCCCAGGGAATCGATCTCGACGATGTCCGACTGAATCGGCCGACCTTGGAAGACGTGTTCATCGAGCTGACCGGCAAGCAACTGCGGGAATGATGACGACAGACGCCCTTCCGTCGCAAGACGCTGTAGCAACGGTCCCGCGCCTGCGGGATCGCCGTTCCAACGCGCCTAAAAAAACCATCGCTTCTCCAACGCCTCGACATAGCGAGGCGGCTACAGCGCCTTCCTTCGCTGTGCGAAGCGCAATGGAGACGGCACGCCCTCGTGCCGTTGTTGGACAGCAACGCCAGTCCCAGCGGCCTGAGGGCAGGCCGGCTCCAACATCGCCCACAGGGCGATGGCTACAGAAGACGCTCTGACCAGCGCACACATGAAAGCTGTCCTCGCCCTCATGAAGATCGACCTGAAGCTCGCGCTTCGGAACCGGACGGTCCTTTTCTTCAATTACTTCTTCCCGCTCATCTTCTTTTTCGTCTTCGGCTTTTCGATGCACGCCGAGCAGGGCTCGCGCATTATCCAGGTCATCACGATGGTTTTTGCCATCGGCATTCTGGGCAACGGCCTTTTCGGAGCCGGCATGCGCGCGGTGGAAGATCGGGAGACCAATATCCTGCGCCGCTACAAAGTCACGCCCATCACCCCGATTCCGCTCCTGGTGGCCTCCATGGTGACCGGCGTGATTCTTTATCTGCCGAGCCTCATCGTCCTTCTCCTTCTCGCCAACCGCCTGTTCGGGATGGTCCTCCCGCCCAATCTCTTTTCGCTTTTTGTTTTTGCGATCATCGCCTGCGTCGCCTTTCGATCGATCGGGCTCATCATCGCGTCGGTGGTCAACTCATCGCAGGAAAGTTTGATCCTGATTCAGCCGCTCTACATGGCGATGCTCTTTCTGAGCGGCGCGACCTTCCCGATCAGCTTTTTCCCCGAATGGTTGCAGATAATTACCCAATTCATACCTGCGACCTACCTGATGACGGGCACGGCCGGGATTCTTCAGCGGGGCGAGTCGGTCCTCCAGAATTGGCTATCGGTTGCCGCACTTCTGGTTACCGCTGCGATCGCCACCTTCATCGCCACCAAGCTTTTTCGCTGGGAGAAAGAGGAAAGGCTGCGCAATAGCGCGAAGCTTTGGGTGCTGGCGGCCCTGGCGCCATTCCTGATCCTCGGCTTCTATCAGTCGTGGAGCCGCGAGGACCTTTCGAAAGCGAAAATCCTGGCCCGCGACCTGAGCCGCGGGAGAACGTGGCTCATCCAGAACGCGCGCATCTTTATCGGCGACGGAAGAGTGATCGAATCGGGGTCGGTCCTGATCCGTGCCGGAAAGATCGCGGAGATCTACGAAGGCAGCGCGCCTGACGCGAAGACATTGAAGGCGGAACCGGTCGAAGCCGCGGGCAAGACGGTCCTGCCCGGCCTGATTGACGTGCATGTCCATCTCGGCGCCAGCGGCGGTTTTTACGACGACCAAAGCAAGGCTTTCGATCCGAAAGGCGCCGGGCGCGCCTTGGAATCCTATCTCTACAGCGGGGTGACAGCAGTCCGCAGCGCCGGAGATTCGTTGGACGAAATGTTGAAGGTGCGCCGTTTGTATGGGAGCGGCGAAAAACTCGGCGCCGAGCTGTTTCTCTGCGGACCGCTGTTCACCGCGGAAGGCGGGCACGGGACCCAGTTTGCGAACTTCATGCCCGAATCGTTTCGCGCTTCCTTTCTCGCCGGCTTCGTTAGAACTCCGAAGACGCCCGAGGAAGCGCGCCAGCAAGTGGACGCGCTGGCCCTTCAACGCATCGATGCCATTAAAGCGGTGCTGGAAAGCGGCGTGCCTGGTTATCCCTTTAACCGGCTCGATGTGAACGTCCTCGAGGCGGTCGTGAGCGAAGCGAAAGCGAAAAACCTCCCGATATCGATTCACACGGGTAACGCGGCTGACGTCGCCGACGCCGCGAAACTCGGAGGCAGCTCAGTCGAACATGGCTCGTTCCTCGACGAAATTTCCGATGAAGCGCTGGCCGAGATGAAAGCGAAAGGAATGGCGCTTGATCCGACCTTGAGCGTGGCCGAAGGGTTCAAAAGTTTCTCGCGCGGCGACACGACGCTGCTCAAGCGTTCGCTCGTTCAACAGGTGAGTCCCAAGGACCTCATCGCCGGGACCGAGCGCGCCGCCGTGGATGAAAAGTGGAAAGGCTTGCGCGAAGGCCTCACCCATTATCCGATGACGGTCGAGCAAGGCGGCGCCAATCTCCTCAAGGCCTGGCGCGCCGGCGTGACCCTGGTCACCGGCTCGGACGCGGGCAACTTCCTCGTGCTCCACGGTCCGACGGTGCAACACGAGATCGAGCTTTGGGTCGCAGCTGGGATTCCGGTGGAGGTCGCCCTTCAGGCTGCAACTTCGAATGCCGCGAAGCTCCTGCGCGCCGATTCGCGCTTTGGCACCATCGAAAAGGGAAAAGAGGCGACTCTGCTCGTGGTGGACGGCAATCCCCTCCAGGACGTGAAGGCGCTTTCCGCGATCTCGGCCGTGTTCATGAAAGGCGAGCGCGTAAACCGGACCGAGCTCTTCAAACAAAAGTAGCCTCTCCGTCTGTAGCCACGGCCCTGTGGGCCGTTCCCCCTTGTAGTTCGCCCTCCTTAGACGGCCCATAGGGCCGTGGCTACAGGATCCCAAGCAAAACGGCGACCCGGTTCACACCGGATCGCCGTTCGAAATTTGAGCTGTCGGGATGCTTACGCTTTGGCTTCTTTGTCGTGCATCTTGGCGCACTCGGCCTTAAACGCCGTGAACTGCTCCTTGGAGAGAATGCCTTCCGCGGATTTCATAAATTTATCCATGCTCTCCTTGGTGCAACCACCCTTCGTGCACTCGGCATGCGCTGTCTCCATCTTCGCCTTTTGCTCGGCGGAGAGGTTCAGCGTCGCGTAGGTTTGCGAGCAATCCTTGTTGTTTTTTGCGTGCGTCGCACCCGCCGCGCAGCAGGCCTTGTCACCTGCATAGGCAGAAGTCACCGCAAACGCCGCCGCCGCTATCAAAGTCAGTAGTTTGGTCATAGTTGGAAGGTAAGACAGGGAGGCTGTTTTGTCGTTCAAATTTTCTCCCGTGCCGTCTCCGGCGCGGAGCGGGATTATCGATCGTTAATTGTCTGCCACCGTTGCGGCGCGGCGGCGCCGAAAGTCGTGCGGAGAATTTGCTGATTCGAGGACTTGCGGGTTGTTTGCCAGTTCAACGCCGCCGTATGCAGATAATAGCGATCCACCGCTGGACTGCCGGTGGAGACAGTGACAATCGCCTCCGAAGCGTATCCTCCCTCAGGCGGGAAAATCACGGCAAGTTTGCCCATTCGCGAAGTCGTTTCGCCTTGGTTGGCGGAGGTAAAGAAACTTGGCGCGGTCGGGATATAAAGCTCCTTATCGGGCGGCGCGGGACGCTTCCCTTCCACGCTGCGCATCTTGATGTCGAGCATCGGCGGCGTGACCACGAATTGAAAATAAAGCTCCTTCGATTTGGCCAGACCTTTCAGGCCGGCATTGTTTTCAATCGACGAAATGGCGTAGTCCGCCGCCACCTGGTCCACGTCGGAAATGCCCGACGATTTCGCCACCTTCGCTTCTTTCGAGCCCGGCGGCACGACCAGCGCGACACGATACGTGTGAGCCGGCGCGCTGGCAGGGCGCACGAAGCGGTGGAGCAGCCAGCTTACCGGGATCCGCACCCATTCCCCTTTTTCGGCCGACGCCGCGGGCAAGGATGGAATCGAGATGAGCGCAACGAGGGTGAAGACGACAAGTCTGTATTTCATGATCTGGAGGTTTCCGAAGCTTTTTTAAGCGGCAGAGAATGTCAGGGTGTCGTCCCTGACGTCAACCTTGATTGTCTGTCCCTCCCGGATTTTCCCTTCCAGGATTTCCAGGCTGAGCGGATCGAGAATATGCTTCTGGATCGCGCGTTTCAGCGGCCTCGCCCCATAGACCGGGTCGTAACCCTCCCTGGCCACGAACGCCTTCGCGGTGTCGGATAATTCCAGCCGGATCTTCCGATCCTCCAGCCGGCGCACCAAACGCTTGAGCTGGATTTCCACGATCTTCTTCAGCTCCTCCTCGCTCAGCCGATCGAAGATAATGATGTCGTCGATCCGATTCAGAAACTCCGGACGGAAATGTTGCCGCAACGCGTCCATGACCAGCCGCTCCCGCGCTTCGGGCGACGATTCCTCCATGATGAATTGCGAGCCGATGTTCGACGTCATGATGATGACGGTGTTTTTGAAATCGACCGTCCTCCCCTGCCCGTCGGTGATCCGTCCATCATCGAGGACCTGCAGCAACACGTTGAAAACATCCGAGTGCGCCTTTTCGATCTCGTCGAAAAGCACGACCGAATACGGCTTGCGCCGCACCGCTTCGCTGAGCTGGCCGCCTTCTTCGTAGCCGACATACCCGGGCGGCGCGCCGATCAACCGCGAGACGGTGTGCTTCTCCATGTATTCGCTCATGTCGATGCGAATCATGGCGTGCTCGTCGTCGAAGAGGAATTCCGCC
>DASQLH010000308.1:0-10202 GCA_035630155.1 Chthoniobacterales bacterium | reverse complement strand
CATCACTTCAAGCGTTACCTGACGCTCGCGCCCTCCGGCCCGCGCGCCGGGGAAGTGAAAAATTTCATGAAAAAAGACGAGCTGGAGCTGAGCACCAGCCTGTCCGGCGATTCGGTGGTGAGCCGCGCGGACGCGGCCCGGTTGCGAAACGAGAACCTCACTTTGCGCAAGGAATTGGAGGAACTGCGGGCGGGTGTTCACGCCAGCCAGAAACCGCCTGAGACCAGGACGGCGGCCACGAACAAAAAGCCGGGCGCGGCACCGCGGACCTACGTCGTGAGGGAAGGGGACACGCTCGCCTCCATCTCGAGGAAATTTTACAAATCCTCGGGACGCTGGAAAAAAATTCGGGACGCGAACAAGAGCGTGATCGACGACCCGGCGAAATTGAAGCCGGGGATGACGCTGGTGATTCCGTGAGGGGCGTTGAAGCGATGAAGGGTTGAAGCGTTGAATCCTTTTTGCGCGACGATTCTAACGATGTAACGCTTTAACGAATCACGCCTCACCCTCCCCACCATGACCACGATCACACGCATAGCACCCGATGTCGGCTGGCTTCCGGTTAGCTTCGTGAATGTCTATTTTGTCGGCAGGCCCGGAGGCCCCTGGATACTGGTCGATGCCGGGCTGCCGGGCCGGACCAATCAAATTGTGGAAGCGGCGGAAGCGCGTTTCGGCGCCGGGGCGCCTCCGCAAGCGATCGTGCTCACACACGGGCATTTCGATCATGCCGGCTCGGCGCTGCAGCTGGCGGAATATTGGGATGTGCCGGTGTATGCACACCGTCTCGAGATGCCCTACCTGACCGGCAAGTCCGATTATCCGCCGCCCGATCCGACCATTGGAGGAGCGATGGCGTTCCTTTCGCGCTTCATGCCGGCGCATGGGCGAAATTTGAACGGGCGCATGCGCGAGCTGCAACCGAACAATGTGCCGGGCGCGGCGGGCTGGGAATGGCTGGCCACGCCTGGCCATTCTCCCGGGCACGTCTCGTTCTTTCGCCCCTCCGATAAGGTTTTGCTGGCCGGTGACGCCTTCGCCACCATGAACATGGATTCGTGGAGTGGACTGGTGACGGGCAAAACATCGCTCTCCCGCGCGGGCGCGCCGTTCAATACCGATTGGGATGCGACACGTTTGTCGGTCAAAGAGCTGGCGAATTTGCGGCCGAATGTGGCCGGGTGCGGACATGGCATTCCGCGATGCGATGCGGAATTGCCGGCGCGGCTTCAGTGCTTTGCCGAGCGATTTCGCGCCCCGCGCCGCGGCCGTTATGTCCGCCGTCCCGCGCGAACGGATGAACGCGGAATTATTTCGCTGCCGCCCGCGCCATTCGATCCCGTTCCGTTCGCCACAGCCGGCGCGCTGATTCTGGGCGGCATTGCCCTCGGCGCCGGATATCTGGACCAGCAACGCAGAAGGTAGGTGGATCGAGCGCTCCGCCGCTCGATGACAAATAATCTTTTAGCTCTCTGGCGCTTTGCGTCCGTCTCTCCCAAGGGGAGAGAAAGTTCTCTCCCGCCACCTATGGAGAGAAAGTTCCTTCTCCCTGAGGGAGAAGGTTAGGATGAGGGTCCTCTTTGTATACGCGACGGCGCCGCGTCCTCATCTTGAAATTGAACTTCGGGGCGTCTCGGCGATCTCCAGCGCGGCGACATAGCGCCGCGGCTACAGCGCGTAAGAACTATCGCTATCGATTTCCCGGCTTCGCCGGCACTTCTAAACATCGAGCGACGGAGCGCTCGATCCACCATCAGCAGCGTTGAATTACGTGCTACGGCCCCCCTGGCGGCCCAAAGGCGGGCGGAGGAACACCGAGGTGTGTGACTGCGCCCGAAACAGGTGATCCGGAGGTGCCTTCGATAATGAAAATGCCGTTCGTCGAATTATTCCCGCCGTTGAAGTTCGAGTAGTTCGCCTTCGTCGGATCTAAAACGTAAACGTCCGCCGCTTTTGCACCGGCACCGCTGGGGCCAACCGAAACGACAACACCGTTGTTCACGGTCACGGAATTCCCCGCGATAATTTTCATGCTGTTGCCGCCGAGCAACACATTGCTCACGAAGACCACGGAGCCATTGGGGCCGATGGCGTAAAGCTTCAAAACTGTATTCGCGTTGATCACGCCGCCGCCGATGGTGAGCACGCCATTGTCACCGAGCGCGCCGACCTTCACGATATCCGCGAGCATATTTGAACTGGTCAGGTCGATCATTCCGTTCACGCCTTCGTGGCGGATATCGATCGAGCCGCGGTCAGCTCGAATCGACTCCCCGCCGCCGGGGCCAGCCCCGGTCACGTTGATGCGGCTGCCGGCGCCGGTGGCCAGGATCGTGACTTTTCCGCCGGGCCCTGGCGCGGCGGCGTCGAGCAAGGAAAGGAGCTGACCGGTGTTGCTGACATTGATGGCGACACCGGTCGGAGCATTGCTTTTTAAATTGATGTTGCCGCCCGCCCCGCTGCGCCGGCGCGGCACGCCGGTGGAAGCGTCTGCCGACGAGACCTTGATGGCCGAATTGATGTTAATGGCGCCCTGCGTCGAATTCAGATCGACCGTTCCGCCCGTCCCGCTGCCCTCCGCGGAGTCGGGCCGAAACCCGGTGGTCGCCTCAATGGGGTTGTTGACCGTGAGGTCCCCCGAGGTGTTAACGGTAAACGTCCCGCCGCTGCCGGCGGGGATTGCCAGATCGGGACTATTGCCGCCATTGAAGGTGACGGGTCCCTGGATGTTATCCACCGCAGACGGCCCGAAAGTGAGCGTCGGGACGTTGATCGTGAGTTGCCCACCATCGAAGGGTCCGAAACCGGGCGGGGTTCCCAGGTCCTGTCCGTTGAAGTTAATGCCGCCAGTCGATCCCAACATGCCGGTGGTGATCGTGTGCAGGACATTGATTGGGAATAGATCGGGAAACCTAAACCGCGTGATGCCGCCGGCGTCGACCTGGATTCCCGGAGCGGTCACGTTCGTTGCCGACAGCGTCCCGGCGTCGATCGCGCCGATGCTATTGAGCGTGCCCAGGACATTGAGGCGTCCGGTCACACTCAGCGTGCCGTTAATCTGCAAGGTGACGGTGCCTTCGTCGCCGGTCGGCCCGATCTCGCCATCGCGGTTGTCGATGTAGGCGTTTAGGTCGTTTCCGATCGTGGCATTGGCCAGGGTAACCCGGATGGATGCGGGCGAATCAATATCACCGCCGGGCGTGCCGAGCTGGCTGTTCAAGATAGTGAAGCTCGCGTCGGCCGTCGTCGTTAGCGTGCCGTTCACCTCGAAGGTGATTGTCCCTCCGTCACCGATGAAACCGTTGAATTGATTATCGATCTGCACGTTGACCTGATTAGCGTTCAGGTTACCGCCGACTGAAGCGATGATGTTCGCGCCCGTCGGAATCCGGCCGCCATTGGAATTATCGAAGCGCAGGTTCAGGGCGCCAGCGGGCCCGGTCGTTAGGTTTCCACTCACCGTCAGAAGCATATTGCTCCCGGCGGTAATGACGCCCCCTGCCGAGTTATCAATCTCGAGGGAGAGACCCCCGTCTCCCTTAGTGGCCGTGTAGGAACTGCCGGTGACGTGGATGCCGCCGCCCTTGCCAAGCGTTCGACCAGCCCCGATCCGGACGGTTGCAAACAAATCCGAAACCGTGATCGGCCCGTTCGAGAATACATCGATGACGCTGCCGTCTGCCTGGTCGGCCGTCACGGGACCGGTCTGCAAGTTTACTACTCCGCCGACCGTAAACAGCGCGCGTCCGCTAAGGGTGATGTCTCCTCCTCGGGTCGTCAGGCCGCTCCCATCGGTCAGGATGGTCACATCCTGGTTTGCCTGGAAGTTCCGAACGGCACTGAGGCCCACGTCAAGCCCGAACGTGATCCCGCCGTTGAACCGTTCGATGTTTACGTCGCCCGTAATCATGATGTCGTTTTCGGCTCTAAAGAACACACTGCCGTCGGAATGAATCGCCGTAGCGCTCAGCGTCCCGCCCTCCCACGCGATGTTGCGCGCCCGCCACAACAGCGTGACGGCGAAAAGATTTACCGGCGCTGTGGTGCCGACGTTCAGGTTGTCTTGCGACAAGATATTAAGCGTCTCGCCTCGAATTGTGCCGCCCTGAAGGCTAACTTGCGGACTGATAGCCGTGAATGCGGTTTGTTGAATCAGGATGCTGCCGCGATCCGCGATAATGGTCGCGCCATTGCTGATGATGTCGCTGCCCGCGGTAGTGAGGCTAATGATGCCGCCCGGGCCGGGCGCGGTGCTGTTCAAAAGCGAAAGCAAACTCGCGGTGGGAGAGAGCGAAATGCCGGTGCCGGTGGTGAGCCCGCTGTCGAGCGTGATCATCCCGCCGCTCGCGCTGCGGCGAACTTCCGGAACAGGCGAATCCGGATCATTCGAGGAAACCTGAATTCGCGAATTGATGTTGAGGGTCCCGCCCAGCGCGGAAAGGGAGATCAGCCCGCCCGCTCCATTGAAAGTCAAGGGAGACGATGGAACCAGAATGGAGGTCGCCTCCATCGGTGCATTCACGGTAAAGGCGCCGCCGGCCGTGCCGAGGATCATCCCGCCGTCCGCGCCATTTACCACGTTCTGCGATGCGTCGATTTGAATGTTGTTTTCCGCGATGAGCCGTAACGACTGCACCCCCATAATGGGTGCGCCCAGAGTCAGATCCGAGCCGGGTCCCCGCGCATAGAAAATCAGTTGGGGCGTGTTCCGGAAGCTGATCCCCGACAAATCGATGGAGCCGTTTTGGGTCGCGAGGAGCACGCTTTGGAGTCCGGCGAAAGTAAAGACCGTGTCGCCCGCCGGCGCGGAAGTCATCGGGCCTATCGAGATCAAGGCCAGATGCAGCGCGCCGCCATTATCGGTGGAGATGGTCGGATTACCGATCAACTGCAAGGCGGTAAATTTGAAGCCCGCGACCGGAACGTTCGGGCCGTAAAGCGCATTGATGCCCACCGTGGTGTCGAAGGGTGACGTGGCCGTGAAGGCCCAGGTCGAGAAGGGGCCGTCCTGCGCGGCGTCGCGATAAATCCTTCCGAAGTCGGTGATGCCGGCGCGCGTGATCGTCGGATCGGTTTGGATGACGGTGCCATTGTCGATCGGGTAGGGGACGAAGGTAACGATAGGCGGTGGCGTGCCGAACTTGCTCGGCGTGGCGGTTGGTGTGGCGGTGGGCGTCGCGGTGGGCGTGGCTGTCGGAGTAGCGGTGGGCGTCGCCGTGGGCGTGGCGGTGGGAGTGGCCGTGGGTGTCGCGGTTGGCGTCGGGGTCGGCAGGGTCACCGCGGCGGTTTTGCGATCGATCACATCGACGGATTGCGGATCCGTTAACGTCACCAAAGTTCCGCGGCCAAAAATGACCAGGTTCGTATCGAGCAATTCGCCGGCAGCTTTTCTTTCGAGCTGAGCCAGCTGCGCCGCGCCCACGAGGGGCTCACTGCCGAGCGAGCGAGAGAATCCCTGCACGAGGAGCGACGTTTTCCAGAGCCGTTCCAGATCGAAATCGACCGCCTCGGAAAGTCGCTTGGCGTTCGGGTTCAGAATCATCATCTGGCCCGGACCCAGCAGGACGGATTCGCCCAGGACTCCCTTGATAAAGATCCGCATCGTTCCTTCGAGGACCAAATACTTGGCGTAGGACTTGGGATGATATTCCACGATCACGGTGGTGCCGGTGATCGCGGCTGTGACGGCGGCCGTCTGCACCTTCGCGCCGCCGGACCCTTTCGGAACGCGCAGGAGAATCGCGCCGCTGCCGAGCTGCACGGTGCGAGAACCTTCGTTGAAGCTGAAAATGGTGTTCGCCCCCAGACGAGCGATCGTCAAATCGCCAAAGGTCAGCTCGGCCCGGGAATCGGTTCCCGTGCGCACCGCAGTGTCGCCCTGGACCTTGTCGCTCACCGTAGCGGGCCGCGGCTCGGCCTGGCCGGGAAGCAGTTTCACATCTCTGATCACCTGAGTGACCTGCGCTTCGCGCATCGGGCTGCCGCTGCCGCCCTGCGCCCGGACGGGAAGGGGGTTAATCGCCAGGCAAATGAGGGCCGTCGCCGCGGAGAGGAAAAGTGTTTTCATCTTTACCTAAAACTTGAAGGTCAACGAGAGCGCGCCTCCGATGTTCGCCACATTATAATCGAAAACACTCCTGCTGGATTGGCTCCAGGCGAGCGTGCCGGCAGCGCCGGCCGAAAAACATTTCGTGATTTGGTAATTCGCGGTCAGCGACAGCACCTCACTCACATCGGTGCGGTCGATGTCGTTGTAATCCCGCACAAAAATCCGGCCCACCGCGCCGAGCGTCAGAGCGCGGGTAATTCTAACCGAATACCCGGCATAAACATCGAACTCATGCCGGCGCGGCGCCGAGGGCTCCGCGTGCAGGCTGATGTTGGTATCGGCGCCTAACGAGAACTGCTGCGCCCGGCCAATCCGAAACGGCAGCTCCGCGCCCAGGAAGATCGAATGGTTGGTGAAGAAATCGTTGAAGCTGTTCGAGAAGGTGAGCCGGTTGTAGCCGTATTCAGCCCGCAACATCAGGTTGTGCACCTTGGGCATGATATAGAAAAGGCCGGCCCGGAAATCGAAGCTGCCGAAATCGAGCGCGCTAAACTTGTCGTAGTAAAACTCCTGCCGCTGCACCGTGAATGAGCCGAAGAGCGTCCCGGTAAAACGCGGCGAATAAGTGATCCCGACCGCCGGGGCGAACAGAACGTCGCTCATTTCGGCGATGCGGGTGAGGGCCACGTTTGAAGTGTAATAAAACGGCGTCGAAATCGAAACGGTAAATGGTTCGTAGCGTTGGATGCGCTTCAGGATCTCCTGCTCGCCAATGTCGGGATCGTTTGGGCTTGCCGCGGCGCGCCCATTGTCTACGCCATTTTCCTCGTCAGACTCGGTTTGCGAAGTGGGTGGGCGAAAAAGCTGGGCCCGATCCTGGACGGATACCTGTTGCGCGTCCGCCAAATGGATGGTGGCGCTCAGGGCGGCGGTGACCAGACCGGCCGCGAGGCGGGAACGGAGTCCCACAAAGTGAAAAATGCCAGGCATCAGGAGCGTCTAGTTGTGACGCTCTGGATTCCACGCGTCAAGCAAGGAAACGGGCGTAGCACAGGCATCTTGCCTGCGGGGAAAGCGGGCGTCTCGCCCGTTCTTGAAAGTCCCTGGACAGGCAAGATGCCTATCCGCCCCACAGGCAAGATGCCTGTGCTACAACTCCAGCAGACTTCGCTGCCATGGAACCAGTAGCGCGGAGCTCTGGCTTTCGTCCGCCGCCACCGCATCCAGCGCACCGCGCGGCGCAATGAAGGAAGGCTCGAGACCATGCTGGTCCGCCACCGCGTCGCGACGGCGGCGCAACTGCTCGGCGGCACGCTCCATGGCCGGGGTCGGCCGTTTCCCTTTCCGCCGCAGCCGGACCGGCCATTCCGATTCCGGCAAACTCAGCGCCCGTTCCGCCGCGTCGCGAAAACCCTGGCGGCGGCGCGCCGAGAAATGGCGGTAATCGGGAGATTCGCCCGCCGCGAAAGCTTCCGCCGCTTCGAGGAGAAGATGGTTCTGCAAAATATGAAAGGCGGGGCGGTCGGCGGCTTGCGCTTCTTTGTCGCGCCATTGCCAGAGCTCGCGCAAGAGGGCGGAGGCGCGTCCGCCCAGTTTTCCCGCGCCCGAGATCCGCCAGACTTCCTCCTCGTCGCGCACGCGTTGCACCGCGGTTTGTTCGAGCTGGCGCTCACACGATTGACGAAACCAATCGAGCCGCTCGCGCTCTTGCAATTCCGCCTCCAGCTTTTCCGCCAGCGGCAACAGGTAACGCGTATCGTTCATGGCGTATTCCGCCATATGCTTCGGAAGCGGCCGCTGGGCCCAATTCGCCTTCTGCGAACCTTTCGCCAGCGTGATTCCAAAATAGCGCTCGACCAGGGCCGCGAGGCTGAATGCGCGGATACCCAGGAGGCGCGCCGCGATCACCGTGTCGAAAATGCGGGTGGCGACGAAGTCCATGCTGCGGCGCAACAGGCGCAGATCGAAATCCGCGCCCTGGAGCACAATCTCCTTTGGCGTGAGGGCGCGGGCCAGCGGGGAGAGCTCCATCTTCGCCAGCGGATCGACCAGGTAATCGTGGCCCGTGATACTGAGCTGCACGAGGCAAAGCTTCTCGTAATAGCAGTGGAGGCTGTCCGCTTCGGTATCGACCGCGATGCGGTCGACCCCTTCTAATTTCGGCAGGAGCTCAGCGAGCCGGGCGTCAGTCTGGATCATCTCTTAAGATTCCAAACTCCGCGGGGAAAATCCCAAATCCCAAACCCCATGGGGGAAATCCCAAATCCCAGAACCCAAATCCCAAGTAAATCCCAATTCCAAAAGCTCTAAAAACTGATGGCGCACCGATCTTTCGCTCATTTTCTTCCTTTTGATATTTGATTTTTACTTGGGATTTGGAACCTGGGATTTGGGATTTCTATCTCAGTCCACTGAGTAGCAACTCTGCGTTCGTCTTCGTGGCGTTCAAATTATCGATCAGTTTCTCCATCGCTTCGATCGGCGGCAGCGCGGCCATGGCTTTGCGGAGCAATTGCACGCGCTCCCATTCCTCGGGGTGATAAAGCAGGTCCTCGCGGCGCGTGGCCGATTGCATGCAATGGATCGCCGGGTAAAGCCGCTTCTCCACGAGCGAGCGGTCAAGATGCAGCTCCATGTTTCCCGTTCCCTTGAATTCCTCGAAAATTACCTGGTCCATTTTGCTCCCGGTATCCACGAGCGCGGTCGCGAGAATCGTCAGGCTGCCCCCTTCCTCGCAGTTGCGCGCCGCGCCGAAAAATTTCTTCGGTTTCAGGAGCGCCTTCGCTTCCACGCCGCCCGACATGGTGCGGCCTTTGCCGGGCTGGAGTGAATTGTAACCGCGCGCCAGTCGCGTGATGCTGTCGAGGAGCACGACCACGTCTTTCCGTTGCTCCACCAGACGTTTGGCCCGCTCCAGCACCAGCTCGGCGACTTCGACGTGCCGCTTGGAATTCTCGTCGAAGGTCGAATTGTAAACGTCGCAATCGACTTCCCGCTGCAAATCGGTCACTTCTTCGGGGCGCTCGTCCACCAGGAGAATGATCAGGACGATCTCCGGATGATTCACCCGGATCGCCTTCGCAATCTCCTTCAACAAAATCGTTTTGCCGACGCGCGGAGCGGCCACAATCAAGCCACGCTGGCCCCGCCCTAAAGGAGCCAGCAGGTCCACCGCGCGCGCGCTGATGGAGTTCGTTGTCGAGTTTTCCAGCAGGATTCGGCCTTCTGGGTAAAGCGGAGTGAGACTGTCGAACTCGGTCGGCTCCGCCCATTCTTCGGCGGGCACGCCTTCGATCTCCCTGACTTCGTCGAGCATGATGAGCTTTTCGCGCTCGCGCGGCAGCCGCAGAGTTCCGCTGATTTTTTGGGCCGGCCGGAATTTGAATTGCTGGATGAAGGCGCGGGGCACACCGACGTCTTCGGGGACCGGGAGAAAATTCAGCCGAGGCCAGCGCAGGACGCCGCACGAATCCACCGGATCGAAAAAGCCGGTCGCAGTCACCGGAATTTTCCGACCGAGCGCGGCGCGGACGAGGTCGAGGATGAGATGGTGGCGTAAGCGGCCGGGATAAACGCGCAACTCAAAATCGCGGCAAAGTCTTTCGATCTCCGCGGGGTCGAGCGCTTGGAGCTCGTTAACATTGAGGGCCTCGGGCAGCGCCACCGCTGGTGCTGCCGTCTCTTCAGTTGTAGGGGCCGCTGTCTCAGCGGCAGAAGTATTCTGCTCCTCCGGTTGGCTCGGCGTTGAATCGTTTTCGTCCATTACTTCCTTGCGCCGCGCTGTTGCCAGAATTCCACCAGCAACCGCGCCTGTTCCGCCAGCACCTCGCGCCCGCCGTTGTTCCAGACCACATGATCGGCCCGGCTGATTTTTTCCGTGAGCGGCATTTGCGAGGAGATCATTTGTTGCGCCGCCGTTCGCTCCAGCCCGGTCCGCGCGACCAGCCGCTCGAGCTGGACGCCGGGCGAGCAGGCCACGACCGCGACACGATCACAGAGAGTTTCACCACCGGTTTCATAGAGAAGAGGTATGTCAGCAAAAAAAAGCCTGGTGGAGTTGCGACAGCCTTCCGCTTCGAGGCTCCACTGACGGCGGATGCGCGGATGCAGGATTTGCTCCAGCGCGCGTTTCTTTTCCGCGTCGGCGAAC
>DASQLH010000307.1:0-11188 GCA_035630155.1 Chthoniobacterales bacterium | reverse complement strand
CACTCAACTCCTGCAGGAAGCAGCTCAAGTGATCCCGAATCAGCAATTGCTGATCAACGTCGTTTCCCGGCGCGTGCGTCAGCTGGGGTTGGGCCATCGTCCCCTCGTCGAAGCCACTCCGCGCTCCTCCCTCACCGACATCGCGCTGCGGGAAATCATCGCCGGCAAGCTCACTTACGAGCTCACCCCCGAGAAGCCCGCCGACGACGGCGCGGCGTAAAGTGGCACAGGCTTCCTGCTCGCCGCCCGCGAGCGTCTCGCCTGTGATCGATTGATTCATGGCGACCGAGACGATTCTTAATCGCAAGGCGCTCCGCGATTTTCACATCCTCGAGCGCTACGAAGCCGGCATTGAGTTGAAAGGCAGCGAGGTCAAATCGATCCGCGCCGGCAAAGCCAATATCAGCGACGCGTTTGTTCGCATCGAGAAAGGCCAGGCGTTTCTCTACAACGCCGACATCCAGCCCTACGCCCAGGCCAGCATCGAAGTTCCTCCCCCGAAACGCGTGCGCCGTCTCCTCCTTCATAAACAGGAGATCGACAAGCTTTACGGCCTCACCGCAATCGCTGGGCGGGCCCTCGTCGTCCTGAGCCTGTATTGGAAAAACGGAAAGCTGAAATCCGAAATCGGCGTGGCCCAGGGCAAAGTCGCGCACGACAAGCGGGCGGATCTAAAAAAGCGCGCGACGGATCGCGAGACCGAGCGCGAAGTCTCCCGCTTCAATCGCAAGCACGGTTAGCCTTTCCGGTAGGGACGCCGCGCTACGGCGTCCGTTTGAGATTCAGCCTGGCGTGGCCCGCGGACGGCGCAGCGCGCCGCCCTTACCATTTTCCACTTGTCACTCGTCCCATGTCACTCGTGACTGTCCCCCGCATGTCCCGGCCGCGTTCACCGCTCTTCGTCCTCTACCTCACGGTCTTCATCGACCTGATGGGCTTCGGTATCGTCATCCCGATTCTCCCGCTCTACGCTCAGGATTTTCACGCCTCCCCGATGGTGATCGGGTGGCTCACCGGAATTTATTCCGGCATGCAGATTATCTTCACGCCCATCCTGGGAAGACTTTCCGATCGATTCGGCCGGCGTCCGGTCTTGCTGGTAAGCATCGTCGGCACCGCCATCGGATTTGCGCTCATGGGCGTGGCGCAATCGCTCACCCTGCTTTTTGTCGCGCGCATCCTGGCGGGAATCACCGGTGGAAACATTTCCATCCCGCAAGCCTACATCGCGGACGTGACCGCTCCGGAAAAGCGATCGCACGCCATGGGGATGATCGGGGCCGCTTTTGGCCTGGGATTCACCTTCGGTCCGCTGATCGGCGGGGTAATGAGTCAGATCTCCTATGGTGCGCCGTTTTTTTTCGCGGCGGCGCTAGCGGTGGTGAATGCGGTGCTCATCTACCTGCTTTTGCCCGAGAGCCTTTCCCACGAGCATCGCGCCAAACCGCATGACGAGGCGAGCACCGCCGAGGTTTTCCGGCACGGCCGCGGCGCCATGTTTGTGCTGGTCGTCGCGACCTATTTTTTCCTTATCGCAGGCTTTGCCATCATGACGACGCTCTTCGCGCTTTTCACGGCGAAACGCTTCGGCTACGACGCGCACGCCAACGGTTATCTCTTCGGATTCGTCGGCCTGATTTCCGTGATCGTGCAGGGCGGTTTGATCGGCCGTTTGGTCAAACGATTCGGCGAAGTAGCCCTGACCCGCGCGGGCATGATATTGACGACGATCTCCCTGGCGCTGCTGCCCTTCAGCAATAATCTCACCGTTCTGCTGCTCGTCTGCGCCGGACTTTCCGCCGGCAGCGGCATCGCCAGTCCGCCGCTCAGTGGGCTCGCGTCTCAGATGATCGAACGCACCTGGCAAGGCCGCGCCCTCGGTGTGATGCAATCGGCCGGAAGCACCGGCCGGTTGATTGGTCCGCTCATCGGCGGTTGGTTGCTCATGTTCGATCTGCAAAAGCCGGTCACTGAATATGGGCGCACGCCATTTCTGGTTGGAGCGGCGCTCTGTTTCATTGGCGCGCTCTTCGCCTTTTGCATAAAGAAGCCGCCCGAGGATCGTTCGCCCGAAGATATCCGGGTGGCGCTGTAATAATGCGTTTCAGATTTGATGAGCGCTAAACGACTCTTCGTCAGCATTGAGCTCCCGCGATCCGTTACCGAACGCTTCGCCGAGCTGGATCCGCGCCTGCGCGGCGTTCGCTGGCTCGCGCCCGAGCAGATGCACCTGACGCTGAGCTTTCTCGGCAACGTGCCGGAAGATGTTGAAGAAAAGCTGAAGGAAAAACTCCGGGCCATCGAATGGAAAGCATTCTTCCTTCCCCTCACCGGCTTCGGCGCGTTTCCGAGCAAAGGCCGGCCGAATGTTATCTGGATCGGCGTAGGCAGCGGCCATCCGCATCTGTTTCAATTGCACAAGCGCGTCCAGGAAGCCGCCCTGTCCGCTGGTCTCGAACCGGATCTGCGCTCATTCCATCCGCACGTCACGGTTGCGCGCTGTCGCGACGTTTCGCCGGAGGCCATTCGCCCGTTTCTAAAAGCGCACGCCGCTTTCGACGCCGGCATGATCCACGTCGAAGCCTTTTGCCTGAATTCGAGCGAGGTCACTCCGGCCGGTTCCGTGTACACCAGGGAATTGACGGTCTCCGCCCGTAGTGGCGATCTATGACCGCCGAGCTGTAGCCACGGCGCTTTGTCGCCGTGTCCCAGCAATGTGAATCAAGAAGAACGCCTCGACATAGCGAGGCGGCTACAGGAAGCCGCTACGCCTGCCGGTAATAATCCTTCAGCGGATAGGTGCGGGCGACGAGACCGAAAATGAGCGCGGCGATGAACGCAAACACCGCGAAGAAAAACATTTGAAACGCCGTCACGCCGAAGCCACTCGACTTGATGAAGTCGATGACCGTGTCGTTTTTGACGCCGGCGTTTACAACCAGCACCCAGAGATTGCCGACCGTCACCGACAGATTCCAGAAGGCCATGAGCACACCCTTCATCGCCTGCGGCGCCTGGCTGTAGGCGAACTCGAGGCCGGTCGCGGACACGAGCACCTCGCCGAACGTGAGCAGGGCATACGGCAACACCTGCCACGTGATCGAGAACAGCGTGCCGCCGTCGAGCACCACCTGCATGATGCCGACCACGATCCACGAGAGTCCGGAAAACGCGATGCCCGCCGTCATCCGCCGGAGCGCCGTCATTTCATATCCGAATCGCCGCAACGCCGGATAGAGCACGAGATTGTTGAACGGGATCAGCAACATCACGAGCAACGGATTGAGCGCCTGCATTTGCGACGATTGAAACCAGCTCGGCTTCGTCATCGCGTCCGCCTGGAGGACCCAGGTCGAAGCTTTCTGGTCGAAGAGCGACCAGAACGGCGTCACCAGCGCGAAGAGAACGAGCACGCGCAAGACCGCGCGGACGCCATCGATGGCTTCGTCGGGATGCTTGCCGCGCGCCGCCTCGAGCTGCATTCCCACGCCCAACCCGCCGAACCCAATGATCGCCACCATCGCGAGGCAAGCCGCGATCACGAATCCGACCTTCGGAATGAGCAGGAACGACACGATCGCCGCCGCCGCGCCAATGATGGCGAGCACGCGGCCGCGCATACCGGAGGCGAGCGCCGTGCGCGAGACGTTGAGAAACGAATGCGGATTCGGCGGCGCTGGCGGCACCAACACATATTGCTTGCGGCCGAGCCAGAAAATTACCGTGGCGATGAACATGAGGGCGCCCGGAATTCCGAAGGCGATACTCGGCCCGAAACCCCGCAGGAAAATAGGCATAAGAAACGAGGCGAAGAACGAACCGAAATTGATGATCCAGTAGAACGCATCGAACACCACCTTGGCTCGATGTTTGTTCCTCTGGTCGAACTGGTCGCCTACGAACGATGCCACGCACGGCTTGATTCCGCCCGAGCCGAGCGCGATGAGCGCGAGTCCCGTGTAAAAACCGTTGCGGTTATCGTCGAATAGCGCCAGGCAAAGATGACCCAGGCAGTAAACCAGGCTCAGCCACAAGATCGTATTGTACTTGCCGAAGAACCGGTCGGCCAGCCAACCGCCGAGCAGCGGGAAAAAGTAAACGCCGATGACGAACGTATGGAACACATCCTTCGACGCGCTCGCCCGGTCCGCCTCCGGCAAATACGTCAGCAGCGACGTAACCAGGAATACCGTCAGGATGTTCCGCATCCCATAAAAGCTGAACCGCTCGCAACCCTCGTTGCCGATAATATAGCGAATCTGCCTGGGGATCGGCGCCTTCGGGTCGGGCACAGATGGCGTAGTCGGAGACGCTAAAGCAGGATCGACCACATCTTCCTTCATGCCCGCGAGCGTCGGTTGAGCCGCGCTGCGACGCAATCGCAAAAAGACAAGCCCCTAGCTGGCAGGTTGCTGGTAGAGGCCGAACACGTTTCCCGCAGGCTCCCGGAAACGCGCCGTGATTTCCGGCGCGTCGGCGTTAACGGCATGACGAATTCCTACAGGAGATAACGGAGACAACAGAGGTCAGAAAAAGAAACCCTCCGTTTCCTCTGTTTCCTCCTGTTTGAAGTTTGGCAGCTAGAGCTTGCAGGATAAGGGAGTGGCGACGTGTTCGAGCGATTTGCGCTCGGCGTCGACGCCGAGAAAGGCTTCAACGATGGCCCCGAGAATCATAAGGGCGGCCTACGGGCCACTCGAACGCCCGATGACCTGATGGTTCTCAAGCTGGGGCTCCCGGATCACCCTGTTGTATCCGGGCACAAGGCGCAGTATCTCGTCTGCGCCCCAGGAAACGAATGCTGGCGGAATCGCGATGTATTCGAGGTTTTCCGGCAAGGCGGAGCGAAAGGCTTCTTGATCTACCCGAGCACCGGCGGCGGCATAGGAATGGACGACATCCATGTTCGGCCGGAATTTGTTTTCAGCGAGCAGATGAGCGAGGGGATCGAAAGGAAAATACCAGCGAGAGGCGCCGGTGGAGACCACCTGATAGGCTTCGGTTAGCGTAGCTCTCCCCTTCAAAGAGAACCGAAGCAAGCCACTGACTGTGGCCAGCGCGACGATGAAGATGAGGGCGATGCCCGTGGCATGACTCGCCAGGAGAGCCGTGCGGCTCGCTGATTGAATCATAATGGCAAAGGCCAATACGCCTGCCAAGGCCAAGGGGAGGCTGACGAGCGCGCGGCTGTTCACGTCGCCTCCAGACTTGCCGATGCTGGCGATGGAAGCGAACACCATGATCAACGCGAGAAAGAGAAAGAATTTTATTATCTGCGTTGCAGACGCGGACTTCTGGTCGAGCGCGGGCAAAAGAAGAAGCAAGGCGAGTGTGACGATTCCGTAGTCGCGCAAGTACTGGTTCAGGACATCGACCATGGTGCGGATCTTATCGATCGTGCCGTAGCTAACACCGCTAACGGTGCCGCTCGCATCAAAGGTGGACCAAGGCATTTTTCCGGGCAGCTGGAGATTCAGAAGCAGCGGCGCAATTCCATCGCGAAGCGCGGCGCAGGTATAAACGGCGCAAAAGGTCAGGGCGGCGGCCGCCAGGAAGGTCAGGGCGCATTTTGCGCCAAGGAATCGAATGAGCCAGATGAAGAATCCGAGCGTGGCGACAGCGAGGTTGATCTTGCAAGCGGCGCTGAGCCCGGCGCAAGCCCCAGCAAGCAGGATCCAACGCACGTTATTCGTTTTGTGGGATTGAGCTCGAAGAACGCTGTAGGCTGCGAAGAGAAAAAATCCGAGCGCGGGAGCGTCCACGTGAACATGAGTGGTGACGTAATTCAGGGAGGGAACGGCGTAGGCCACGAGCGCGAAGAGAAAGAGAATCAAGCTCCAATGGAGCTGTGGAGCACCTTCCTGGCGCAAGCGCCGCGCGCAGGCGACGCAAAGCAAGCCGACCGGAACGAGAACATAAAGGTGAGCGAGTAGAGTCGCCACCGTCACGGCCACCGCCGGGGTGCCGGCAAGTGTCGCCGGCAGATACATCACCGGATAGAGAGGCCCGTAACCCACCATGACCCAAGGCGGTTTGTCTGGCAGCGAATACAATGGATATCCCTCCGTGAGAGCGAACGCGGGAGCGAGCCGGATAGAGGTCCAGGGGAAATCGAGATTGCGGAGGATCGAAAACCAGACTGCCGCACAAAAGACGATTGCTCCCGCGATGAGGATGGCGTTGCTCATCCAGTTCGGAATCTGGATCGTCTGGTTGGAAGGTTGAGCCGTATCCATAGTGCGCCTCGCCGGTGATATCAAAGTGGCAGGCTCCGCACAAACCATGTGTGTCTCGGCCTTGCATCGCGAGGGTTATCTACACCTCGCGGCAGGATAATGGCGTCGCGACGTGCTCGAGAGATTTGCGTTCGGCATCGACGCCGAGGAAGGCTTCGACGATGCCACCGGCGATCATCAAGGCGGCGCCGATGAGGTAGCCGATCAGTAACGCGGTCTTCGAGCCGGTGCCGATGATCCAGCCGAAAAGGATCGGAGCTCCCACCCCGCCGGCCAGGGTTCCGAAGGCGTAAAAGATGGCGATGGCGAGGGCGCGAATCTCGAGAGGGAAGATTTCGCTCACGGTGAGGTAGGCGGAGCTGGCGGCGGCGGAGGCGACGAAGAAAATGATCATCCAGGCGATGGTCTGGGTTTGCGCGGTGAGCATTCCGGCGTGAAAAAGCCAGCCGGTCAGGGCGAGGAGCAGGCCGGAAAGCGCGTAGGTGGTGGTGATCATTTTCCTGCGGCCAATGGTGTCGAAGAGATGGCCGAGCAGCAGTGGCCCGAGAACATTCCCGAGCGCAAACGGCAGCAGGTAGCCGCCGACGTTTTGCGCGGGCACGCCGTAGAACCGCATCAGCACGAGACCGTAGGTGAAAAAGATGGCGTTGTAGAAAAACGCCTGCGTCAGCATGAGGACGAAGCCGAGAACGGAACGGCGCCGATGTTCGTGGACGATGGTGTGCCAGATCTGGCCCCATGGCGTGTGGGTGCGGGTGCGGATTCGCGTCGGCGGATCGTCATGCGGCGGGAGAGTCTCCGGCGTTAGTGTGCTTTCGACTTCATCCACGATACGCTCCGCTTCCGCGCCGCGGCCGTGGATCAGGAGCCAGCGCGGGCTTTCCGGAATCCAGCGGCGAAAGAAGATGACGATGAGGCCGAGCGCCGCGCCGATGCCGAAGGCGAGGCGCCAGCCGAGCCATAGCGGCAGGTAGCGCGGATCGAGCAGCACGAGCGTCGCGGCGGAGCCCATGGCGGCGCCGATCCAATACGAGCCGTTGATGAACAATGCGACGCGGCCGCGGAAGCGCGCGGGAATCAGCTCGTCGATGGCGGAATTTATCGCGGCGTATTCGCCGCCGATGCCGGCACCGGTCAGGGCACGGAAGAAAGCGTAGCTGGCAAAGCTCCAGGAGAACGCGGTCAGCGCCGTGGCGATGAGATAAACGGCAACGGTTATGAAGAACAATTTCTTCCGGCCCAGCCGGTCGGTACCGTATCCGAAGAAAAGCGCGCCGAAGACCGCGCCCGCGAGATAGAAGGTGGCGCTGGCGCCGACTTGCGCGTCGGTCAGGCCGAGTGTTTCGCGATGAGTGAGGATGCCGGCGAGAGAGCCGGCCAGCGTGACCTCGAGTCCGTCGAGAATCCAGGTCGCGCCCAGTGCGCCGACGATGAGCCAATGCCAGCGGCTCCACGGCATCCGGTCGAGCCGCGCGGGGACGTACGATTCGATGCATTCGCCTGGCATTTCGCTCATTCAGTTTGCGTGAAGATGGCTGCAGCGCCAAACGCGTTTCGAAGCGGGTGAGACAATCCGAGCTCGGCTTAGGACCCTTACCCTACCCTCTCCCTCAGGGAGAGGAAAAGCCTGTCCGTTTGGACGCAGGAGCGAAACCCAACGGCACGAGGGCGTTCCGTCTCCATTGCGGATTGACTTGGAGTGGGCGTCTGGGCCACAACGTTCTTGTGAACAATCCAACCGCGCTATCGCGCCGGGGATTCGCGAAACTTCTGGGAGCGGGTGCTGCGTATGCGGCGTTGCGGCCGGCGCTCGGTTTTTCGGAATCCAGTCCAAGTCCAGCAGAAACGAAGCCGTCAGACATCGTTCGGCTGAGCTCGAATGAAAATCCTACTGGCCCCTCGCCCGCCGCGCTCAAGGCAATGACGGCCGGCTTCGCACTCGCCTGGAAATATCCCGATGACAGCCACGAGCAGCTCATCGAGGCGCTGGCGAAGTTGAATCAGGTTTCGAAGGAGGAAATCCTGTCGGGCGCCGGGTCTGGCGAAATTCTTAAGGTAGCGGTGGCGGCATTTACCGGACTGGACAAAAAGCTGGTTGTCGGCGACCCGACCTTTGAAGCGGCGGCAGGGCATACGAAAGCGAGCCGCGCCGAGGTGGTGAAGGTAAAGCTGACCTCCAATTACGGCCACGATCTGTCGAAGATGCTGGAGGTTCCGAGTGCCGGACTTGTTTACATCTGCAATCCGAACAATCCCACGGCGAGCCTGACACCGAAAGGCGAGCTGCGCGCGTTCCTCGCCAAGGTCCCGAGCCAGACGATCGTGCTGGTGGACGAGGCGTATCATCATTACGTCGAAAGCCCCGATTACGAGAGCGTGATCCCGCTCATTAAAGATCATCCGAACCTGATCGTGGCGCGGACGTTTTCGAAAATTTACGGCATGGCAGGACTGCGTTGCGGCTACGCCGTCGCGCGGCCGGAGAACATCGAGTTGATGCGCGCGCAACAATCGTGGGACAGCGTAAGCGTCCTCTCAATCGTCGCCGCGCGCGCGAGCCTGGATGACGCGGAGCAGGTCGAGAAGAGCCGGAAGGCCAATGCGGAGGTGAGGAAGTTGGTGTGCACTGAGCTGGACAAGATGAAGTTCACTTACATTCCATCGCACGCGAACTTCGTGATGATCGACATGCGCCGCGAAGTGCCGCCAATCATCGCCGCATTCCGGCAGCGCAAGGTGCAGGTCGGGCGGCTCTTTCCGCCGTTGCCGAATTTCCTGCGCGTGACGATCGGGACGAAGGCGCAGATGGAGAGGTTCCTGGCGGTCTTCAAGGAAGTCAGCGCCGGGTAAGCTCTTGGAGACGGCCTGCCCACAGGCCGTTGGGAGACGATGCGGCGGGGAAACTCCCCGGCACGAGGGCGTGCCGGCTCCAGGGCGCGTGGCTCGGCTCCAATTACTCCTTCGCGATCTTTCCGCCCCAGGAAAGGATCTTGGCTTTGGTGCCGGCAGCTTCGGCTTCCTTGATGTCGCCGTTGCGGTTGTAGAAAAGCGAAAGGCTCGTCCAGGCGATCTGGTCGTTAGGGCGCAATTCCGTCGCCTTTCTGCCGGCTTCGATCGCTTCCGGGAACCGCCCGGTTTTCATCAACGCCATCCCGAGCGCATGCCAGCCATCGAAAAACTCCGGATCCAGCTCGACGCAGCGCCGGTATTTCTCGACCGCGCTCTCCAGCTCGCCGATCGCGAGATCGCCATTCGCGTCATCGAAAATATCCTCGACCGCGGACATGCGAACCTCACCCGCAGCCGCCACTACCCGGGCTTCACCTCGGGCGGCGGACCTTGCAGCCCCGCGGCCTGGCGCCGGCCGTGCAGCCATTCGTCGAAAACAGCCTCGCGTTTGCTTTGCAGATAATTTTTTTCGAAATTCGTTTTCGCCTGCTCATAACCGGCGGGATCAGCCGGATCGCGTTTCTCCACCACCGCAATCAATCCGCCCTGCGGGGTGGGAACAAACTCGCTCGCGTCGCCCGGATTTAGTTCGCGCACCGCGTTTTTGATCATCGGCATATCGGGCGCATCCGGTTTTTTGTTCATCGCTTCCTCCGGTTTCGGCGGTGTCGGCGGCGGCGTTGGCGCAGGATCCATGATGGCGAAGGGCGGGATGCGTTCCGCCTGGAGCCCGACTTGATTGAGGGCGGTGTCGAGCGGAGTGCCGGCCGTAATCGCCTCCCGAATGGTGCGCGCTATATCCGCGCCTTTCGCCGCGACCATCTGGCGGAGCCGCTCTTTCGCGAGCTTCTCCACGACTTTGGGTTTTGCCTCGTCGAGGGTGAGAGGCCGCGAGGGGGTCATCCCAAGCAAGTGCATGACATAAAATCCATCCGGGCCCTGGACCGCATCGCTAAACGGCTCCTCTGATTTTAGCTGAAAGGCGTATTGCGTCAGCGCTGGAACCGAAGCGAGCAGCGGGTCCGGCGCCATGGTGGTAAATTCGCCAGTCGCGGCCACGGGCACGCCAAACTTGGCGGCGACCTCCGGGAACTTGGCGTCTTTCTCGAGCAGCGCCTGCACGAAATCGTTCGCGCGGTTCGCCAGCTTCTGCATCGCGTCCACCTTTTCTTTACCGGCCAGCTTCGCTTCTTCGTCGCTAAGCTTGAAGGCTACGAACTCCACCGTGCGCTTCTCGTCGGTTTTCAGCTCGGCCTTATGCGCCTCGTAGTATTTCGCGGCGTCTTCATCGCTGAGCTTCAAATCCTTTTGGAAATCTTCCTCGCGAAAACGGACCACCGCCACCTGCAGCTTCCCGTAGGCTTGCTCGTAAAAATCCCTGCTCTCCGAATCGGCCACATGGAGGCCGGCGCCGAGCAGATCTTTCACGCGATTGAGCGAAAGCTGATCGGAAACGAGTTCCTCGAGCTGCGCCTCGGTGAACCCCAAGGCAGGCAGCCGCGTTTGCGCAAAATCCGTGTACTTCTTAATGTCGAACTGTCCTCCATCGCCCTGGAACGGCCGGAGCGTTTTCACATAAGCCACGATCTCGGCCTGCGTGGGTTTGATCCCGAGCTCCTGCGTCTCGTGATTGAGCACGATCCGGTTAAACGCGAAATTGATATACGCATCATTTTCGCTCATCGGGCGCATCATCAGATCCTGCGAGAGAGGCAGCCCGAGCATTTGCGCGAGGGTGAAGAGCCGCGCGCTCCGCTGGAATTCCACGTTCGTGACCGGGCGATCGTAGATGCGCCCGATGTCGGTCGAACGGATGGCGCCGTAGTCCGGCTGTTGGACGAAATAGAAGATGAAGGGAATGGCCAGGATCGAAATGACGATCATGAGCCACTTATGATGCTTGCGCATTACGGTGATCATATGGAGAAAGAATTTCCGGTTGGAGCGGGGCAGAACTTACGGCGGCTTGCCGATGAGCCAACTGCTTTTTCTGGGCTGCTTTT
>DASQLH010000306.1:0-5262 GCA_035630155.1 Chthoniobacterales bacterium | reverse complement strand
AACCAAACGAAGTAGGTAAAATAAATGGCGAAGGCCATTTCGGCGATGGGCAGAAGCGACTTCAGCGGCATGTATTTGCAGGAGCGCCACGGCTGGGCTTTGCGTTCGATTCCGTACTTCGGCGTGCGCGCGAAA
Source organism: Chthoniobacterales bacterium (assembly GCA_035630155.1). Classification (GTDB taxonomy): domain Bacteria; phylum Verrucomicrobiota; class Verrucomicrobiia; order Chthoniobacterales; family UBA10450; genus AV80. The sequence goes on along the minus strand of DASQLH010000306.1, from coordinate 5,127 downwards.
TCGGATTTGTGATTGAAGACCGCCTCGAGGACAGCGCGGGCGTTATTGAGCGAAAGACCGACGCCCAAGGCCAGCAATGCCGGGAGCAGGAGAATCTCCTTCATCCAGGTGCGCGGGTTCAGCTCCCGCTGCGCGCATATATAGAAGACGGCGACCGAAACCGAAGCGGTCAGGAAAATAGGGAAGTCGAGAAGGAGCGTCCGCACCCAGCCAGTAGCCGGCCCGCCAGTTGAAGGATGGAGCAGCACGCACAAACAAGCCAGGAGGAGGTAGGCGAAGTTTGAGGTCAGGTGGGCCGTGGCCTCGATCTTGATGCTGAGCGGAAGGTTGCTGCGCCAGATCGTCGGGAGCAATTTCTTGCAGGTCTGGATCGAGCCCTTGGTCCAGCGATGCTGTTGCGACTTGAAGCCGTTCATGTCCACTGGCAGCTCCGCCGGCGTGATCACGTCCGGAAGGAAAATGAACTTCCAGCCGGCCAGTTGCGCGCGATAACTCAGATCGAGGTCCTCGGTCAACGTGTCGTGCTGCCACCCGCCGGCTTCGTCGATGCAGGAGCGGCGCCAGAGACCCGCCGTTCCATTGAAATTAAAGAACCGGCCACTGCGGCTGCGCGCCGTTTGTTCCAGGAGAAGATGGCCGTCGAGGAACATCGCCTGCACGCGCGTGAGAAGGGAGTAGCCGCGATTCAGGTGGCCCCAGCGCGTCTGGATCATCCCCACCTTCGGGTCCGTGAAGAAATGGATCGTTTTCTTGAGCAGGTCTGGGTTCGGAACAAAATCGGCGTCGAGGATGCAGACGAATTCGCTCTGGGCGGAAGCGAGTCCCGTCTCGAGAGCACCCGCCTTGAAGCCGGTCCGGTCGGTGCGGTGGATCAGCTCGACATTGAACCCCCGGCTCTGCAATTCGTTCACGCAGGAAGCGGTGAGCTCCCGGGTATCGTCGGTCGAATCATCCAGCACCTGGATCTGAAGCTTGTCTTTGGGGTAGTCGATCTCGCTCACCGAGCGCAGGAGCCGCTCCACGACATAGACCTCATTGTAAATCGGCAACTGCATCGTAACCCTGGGCAATTCGTCGAAATGGCCCGCCGGCGTCATCGGCCGCTTCCGATATTTCAAGAATAGATAAATGATGACATACCGGTGAATCCCGTATGCTGAGAGGCCGATGAGCACACTCATGTAGCAGATCGTCCAGATGATAGAGGCAGCACTTCCTTGCATAACGGGTTAGAGAAACTGCCGCCATTGACAGGCGGCAGGGCGACATGATGCCGCTTCCACTGCGTCCGTCAAATCAAAAATCGGTGGTTTGCCCGTTGAAAGCGGAGGCATTTTCGGGGGAACGAAGGGGCGATTCGGGCGAGCTTAGGCTGATCGGCGCCTGCATGCAAGCAGCAGCCGGTCACGACTCGAATCAGATGAGAATGAAGCGCATCTCTTCCGCAGCCGCTGGCCTTCCTCTAATAAGATGGGTGGCGCTCGCCCTCCTCTGTGGCGCGGCCCCCATCACCGCCCAGGAGCCGGTCGAAAATCCGGCCGAGCATGAGCTCGAAGAACTTGGCATTAATCCTTACACGGCCCCGAACCTGGCCGATATTTTCCAGCAACTCGACGACCTGAAGCCGCTCCCGTTCGAGGATCTGAAGCGAGACTTTCCCCAGGCTCCGCACGCCAGCCGCGAACAAATGGGGATGGTTTTCGGCGGCCTGGTCGCGGACGGATTCCTCATCGTGGCCTGCCAGAAGAAGAACTTGGTGGAAGATTTGGGGCGCGTCCTCCTGCGACAAGCCCGGAGCCTCGGCGTGGGCGACCGCGTCATGCGGCACAGCGCCAGCCTCACCGAGTTGGGGAAAAAAGGGGACTGGCCGGCGGTGCGGGAGGAGCTGATCTCCACACAGCAGGATGTCGAACAAGCGATGACCGAACTGCGCGACCAGAGAATGGCGCACCTGATTGGCCTGGGCGGCTGGCTGCGCGGCCTCGAAATCACTTCCGGCGCGGTGGAACTCAATTACTCCACCGACCGCGCCGCAGTCCTCTGGCAGCGCGATCTGATCAATTACTTCGCCGAGGAAGTTAAAACGTTCCCACCTTCCATCGCCCACAAGCCTCTCTTTGCCAAAATCCGGGAGGGCGTTGGTGCGATCCAGGCTCTTTTGAACAACGCCCCCGAAAAATTGAGCCTCGACGAAGTGAAGACACTCCACGCCCGCGCGAAGGAATTGAACCAGGCCATTGCCGCCGCCGATTGAGGCCGCGGACAAACGACAGATCGGGCCTTGCCGCAACGAGAGAGAGAGCCGAGTTTTTCCCGCGATGTCCTGGCTTCAGTCGATTCCATTCCTGGCCCACCTGAAGCGGCGGGACCGTGATCGGCTGGCCCGCTACAACATCGTCATCGCCATTCTCCTGGCGGGCTGGTTCCCCTCCATCCTGATGCTGGTCGTTTCCTACACGATCCTCAACTCCACGCTCGAATCGAAAATCCTCCACGACCGCCAGACCTTTGTGCAATTAATCGCGCACCTGGTGGCCGACGATCTGAGCCATACGGGAAGCGTCATCGAATATTACCAGAGCCAGCCCGATGTCGCGAAAATGCTGGTAGCAGAAGATGCCTCGACCGCGGCCCAGCAATGGCTCACCCAGACGTTTTATTCGCATCCGCGCATTGACGGGATGTTCATCACCGGCGCCGATGGGCAACTGATCGCTTCGTTGCCGTCCATCCCCCCGGCCAACACGCACGAATTTTCGCCGGCGCTTTGGCGCGAGGGCGCCATGGGGTCGGCCGACGTTTATATATCGCCGGTCCATCCACGCTTGTCGGACGGGCGCATGGCAACCGCCATCGTCGGTGCGGTGCGAACGCCCGAGAGCACCATCGTCGGCTACCTCGGCGTCTGGGTGCTGGTGGAACGGATGGGGCGTCGCTTGTCTTCCATCGATTTCGACGACAAGGCGATTTGCCAGGTGATCGATCAAAACGGCTGGCCGCTTTTCGCCGGCAACTTCGCGCCGAACACCGGTCCCGCTTCGCCGCCGGCGGCGAAAATCATCGAGGAAATCCGCAAGCTTAGGACCGGCTCGATCGAACGGGATGGCAATCTCTATTCCTTTTCCGCCATCGACCCGCCGGGCTGGACGACGATCGTCGAGCAACCCAAGGCGGTGGCATATCAGCCGGTCCGCGATCTGTTGGATAAGATCACCATCCCCGCCCTCTGGCTCATTGGCGTGACGGCGGCAATGGCCGCATACGCTGCACGGGTCGCCCGCCGCCAGGCGGAAGCGTCACGGCGGATCGAGCGCGAAGTTATTTTCAACGAAAAGATCCTGGCCAACATGCCGAGCGGCATCGCCCTGGTCGATCCGGAGTCCCACCATTTCCTCCAGGCGAACCAGGCTTTCAGCGACATGGCGAAGCGTTTCGGCGAGCTGCCGGAAGAAAAGGACATCTATGAAACCGGCTACGAGGAAGTAAAAATCGCGCCCGCGGAGGCAATCGAACGGGTGCTGACTTTTGGGGCACCGTATCAATTGGTCGAGCAGCCGTTTACTGACCGCGAAGGCATGACGCGTTTCGTGAATGTGAACCTCCTGCGGCTGCAGGGATCGGAGCAGACCATCCAGGGCGTTCTTTATCTCGTGGAGGACAAGACCCGCGACGTGACTTTGCGCCAGGAATTGATCGGCGCTAACGCGGCCAAGGACCAATTTCTCGCACTGCTCTCGCATGAGCTGCGCAATCCGCTTTCGCCTGTAATCGCCATGGTGGGCGAGCTGGAAGCGAGCGCGCCTGATTCACCCGAAGTGCGGCGCGCGCTCGAGGTCATCCGCCGTAATGTCGAGCTCGAAGCGCGCCTGATCGACGATCTTCTCGACGTGACGCGCATCTCGAAAGGCAAGCTTCAGCTCAGCCTCGAAACCGCCAGCGTGCATGAGATCTTGCAACGTTCTTATGAGATTTGCCGCGAGGAGATCGCCGCAAAAGATCTGAAGATCGAATTCCGGCTCCGCGCCGAGCGCGCCTATGTCGAAGGCGATCCGGCGCGCCTCCAGCAGGTCTTTTGGAATCTCATTAAGAACAGCGTGAAATTCACGCCGGAGAAAGGCCGCATCGTCATCGAGACCCTGAACCCAACCCCCGAGAAGGTGGAGATCAGGACTACCGACACGGGTATCGGCATCGAGGCGGACCAAATGGACCGAATCTTCAACGCGTTCGAGCAGGGGCAGAGCTCGATCACGCGGCGCTTTGGCGGTCTCGGGCTTGGGCTCGCTATCTCAAAGGCGATGGTGAGCGCGCATCGCGGGACGATCAAAGCGGAGAGCCGTGGCAAGAACCGCGGCGCGACATTCGTTGTCACGCTCGAGACGGTGGCGGCGCCGGCCGTGGTGGCCGGCGTGGTGGAACCGAAAGGGCCGCGAGCGGCCGATACGAAGAAAGCTGAGACGAAGAGCGGGCCGCGCGTGCTGGTAGTGGACGATCATGTCGATACCTGCACGGGCATGAAGATGATGCTCGAACGCCGTGGTTATCGGGTGACTGTGGCGCACACAGCCGATCAGGCCTCGGAGACAGCCCGCCATGCGGAGTTTGACCTCGTCATTAGCGATATCGGACTGCCCGATCGGTCCGGCTACGAGCTGATGCAGGAATTGAGCACCACGCGAGGATTGCGGGGGATCGCCCTCAGCGGTTTTGGGATGGAGAACGACGTCAGCCGGGCGCGGGCCGCAGGATTCTCCGAGCACCTCACGAAACCGATCAATTTCGATCGGCTCGATGAGGCGATTCAGGCCCTGCTGGTCGAGGCGGAACCGGCGATCCAGTCCTGACGAAGAGAAAGCTGCTACTGGGTCGCGCTTGCTGCGGCGTCTTTCTCCGCGGCCACCCGCTCCGACGCTTCCTTCAATTCGCGGGAAAGTTTTTCCACGCGCTGGCGCATGATTTTGCCCGCCTTGAACTTCACCGTGGCGCGCGGCGGAATTACAAAACTGCTGCCCGGTTCGTTTGGATTGCGGCCGACACGAGGCTTGGTCAGGCGCGGTTGAAACACGCCGAAATTGCGCAGTTCGACTGCAACATTGTTCGCCAGACTGTTGGTTATATGATCGAGCG
>DASQLH010000305.1:0-10014 GCA_035630155.1 Chthoniobacterales bacterium | reverse complement strand
CGTCTTCATTGAATTTTCCAAAGATGGGCGAACGAAAAGCACTCGCTTCGCGCGCACGGTGATCCGGAGCGCGCGCCGGCTGACCTATCGCGAAGCCTACGCGATCCTCAAAGCGCCGCCTGAAGATCAGCTCGGAGAGCGCCTTCACGTGGCCTGGGAATTGGCGTCGCTTCTGCGCAAGAAGCGTTTCGAGCAGGGCTCGCTCGATCTCGATTTCCCGGAAGTGAAGGTGCGTCTGGACTCTGAGGGCAAGCCGATCGCCATGGAGCGGATCGAGAACGACGAGTCGCATCAACTGGTCGAGGAGTTCATGCTGGCCGCGAATGAAGCTGTCGCGCGCGAGCTAAAAAATCGCTCGGTTCCCACGGTTTATCGCGTCCACGAAGATCCCGATCCCGAAAAGCTGGCCGAATATCGGGAGCTGATTTTGAGTCACGGCCACAAGGTGGGCGATCTGAGCAATCGCCGCGAGCTCCAGCGCTTCCTGGCGTCTCTCCGGGGGAAACCGGAAGAACAGGCGCTGAAGATTGGGCTGTTGAAAAGCCTGAAGCGCGCTCGTTACGCCCCGCAACCGCTCGGCCATTTCGGCCTCGCCAAGACCAACTACACTCATTTCACCAGCCCGATTCGCCGTTACGCCGATCTGGTCGTCCATCGTGGCCTGGGCGAACTCGAGCAGTCACGCCGGTCGCGCACGGACATGGGCCAGATCGCCGCGCTCGCGGAGCACATCTCCATCACGGAGCGCGTCGCCGCCGAAGCGGAGATCGATTCCGTGAAGATGAAAAAGCTCGAATTTTTCCAGCGGCAACTGGAGGCGCGTGATCCGCAGGTCTTTCGGGCCGCGATTATCGACGTCAAAAATTACGGACTGCTCGTCGAATTGCCGGACGTTTTGCTTACCGGCCTCGTCCACGTTTCGTCGCTCACAGATGATTTCTATGTCTTCAATGCGGCCCAGCGCCAGCTCATCGGCCGGCAATCGCGCCGGCGTTTATCCGTGGGGGATCAGGTGCGCGTTTTCGTGGCGCGCGTGGATGTATTCAAACGCCAGGTCGATTTTGCGATCGCGGATCAAGCTGCGCCGAAGCGCCAGCGCGACGGGCAGACCCGATCCCAGCGTCCCGCCCGCCGCCGATAGAAGGCGCTCAACTTAAGTGTTTTGCGGGGCAAGTCCCTCGCAGAATTTGCTTCCAATTTCTGGGGCGCTCGCCCTAGACTCCTCCGTTTTCGAAAATGGATAGCGTTATCGAGGCAAAAGAGCTCCAGATCGAGCGGAAGCGTTTTCACGTTGAGTTCCGCGAGAACGAGCGTGGCAAGTTTCTTCGGATCACCGAGGAAGCACATGGACGCCGGAATACGATCATCGTGCCCAGCACGGGCGTAAATGATTTCACGGCGGCGATCGATGAGGTGCTGGGCGCCGGCCAGCGGGCGGCAGGTTCCTAGAGTCCTCTTCGGGCGCGGTTTTCCTTTTCGAGCTGCGATCGGCTCCGCGCGTTGACACCTTTGGCGTCGGACTTAGCTTTGCGTCCGTTCGGCGCCGCCGTTCGATTTCAATCACTGCCCATGGCCAAAAAAAAGAAAGTTCCCAGACGGATTTCAGCAAAGGGTTCGAACTCCGCTTCTAAGAAACCGACGAAAGCGCGCTTCGTTTACAACTTCGGCGACGGGAAGGCTGATGGCGCCGGGAACATGAAGCCGCTCCTCGGCGGCAAGGGCGCGAACCTGGCCGAGATGACGCGGATCGGCCTGCCGGTGCCTCCCGGATTCACGATCACGACCGAAGTTTGCACTTACTACTACGCGCACAAGCGCACCTATCCGCCGTCGCTCCAGGCCGAGGTCGAAAACGGCATTGCGAACATGGAGCGGATCATGGGCACGACGTTCGGCGACACCGAGAAAATGCCGTTGCTCGTCGCCGTGCGCTCCGGCGCGCGCGATTCGATGCCGGGGATGATGGACACGATCCTCAATCTCGGCCTGAACGACGAGACGGTGAAAGCGCTGGAGCGCGCGACGAAGAACGAGCGGTTCGCCTGGGATTGCTATCGCCGCTTCATCCAGATGTATGGCGACGTGGTCATGGGCGTGCAGAAGCGCGAGGGGGAAGACCACGATCCGTTTGAGTCGGTCATAGAGCATTACAAGGACGAGAAATACGGCCAGCATGATATCGACGACTCGAAGCTGGCGGCCTCCGATTACCAGGAACTGGTCGGCCGTTTCAAAAAGCTCGTGAATGATCGCACCGGCGAGGCCTTCCCGAACGATCCCTGGGCTCAGCTCAAAGGCGCAGCCGGCGCCGTGTTCGGTTCCTGGATGAACGATCGCGCCAAGGTATACCGAAGAAAGTACAACATTCCCGAGGACTGGGGCACTGCGGTGAACGTGCAGGCGATGGTCTACGGCAATACCGGCCCAAATTCCGGCTCCGGGGTTGCGTTTACCCGCAATCCAGCTAACGGCGTGAATGAATTTTACGGTGAGTTCCTGATCAATGCACAGGGCGAAGATGTCGTCGCCGGCGTCCGGACGCCGCAGCCCGTCTTTAAGCTGAAGAAGCTCATGCCGAAATGCTACGCCGAATTGCTTGGGATCCGCGCCACGCTCGAGAAGCACTTCAAGGACGTGCAGGATATCGAATTCACCATCCAGGATGGCAAGCTCTTCATGCTCCAGACGCGCAACGGAAAACGAACAGCCGCTGCAGCGCTAAAATTCTCCATGGACATGCTTAAGGAGAAACTCATCAACTGGAGAACGGCCGTGATGCGTAATCCAGCGGATCAGCTTGACCAGCTCCTTGCGCCTGTCTTCGACGACGAAGAGGTGAAGAAGGCCGAAGCGGTCTCGCGCGGTCTCCCGGCGAGTCCAGGTGCAGCTTCCGGCAGGATTTATTTAAATGCCGATCGCGCGACGACGGCGGCCGAAAAGGGCCAAAAGGTCTTGCTCGTGCGCAACGAGACCAGCCCAGAAGATTTGCGCGGCATGGAGGCGGCCGAAGGGATTCTCACTGCAAGGGGCGGTGTCTCCTCGCATGCGGCGCTCGTCGCGCGACAGATGGGGAAGGTCTGCGTCTGCGGAGCGTTATCCCTGCAAATAGATTATCGAAAGAGGACGGTTTCAGCGGGAGATCAGACTTTTAAAGAAGGGGACTTCCTTTCAATCGATGGAACCACCGGCATTGTTTACGCTGGCCAAATTCCAACGATGCCGAGCCAAATCATGACAGGCACCCTGCAGGGCAACAAAGCTGCACAGCGGACAGAACAGTTTAAATCGTTCAACCAGCTCATGGAGTGGTGCGGCAAGCTCGCCCGTCTCGATGTGCGCTGTAATGCCGACAATCCCGAGCAGACCGAGAATGCCCTCGCCTTCGGCGCTGTCGGTATTGGCCTCACCCGCACCGAGCACATGTTTTTCGAAGGGGATCGCATCGATGCGATGCGCGAGATGATTCTGGCAGATAACGTCGATGACCGGAAAGCGGCGCTCGCAAAATTGCTGCCGTATCAGCGCAAGGATTTTGTCGGAATTTTCAAGGCACTTAAAGGCTATCCCGCCACGATCCGGTTTCTCGATCCTCCGCTCCACGAATTTTTGCCACACGAACAGAAAACACAGAGGGAACTAGGAAAAAAGATCGGCGTCAGTGCGAAGAAGATCGCGCTGCGGGTCAAACAACTGCATGAATTCAACCCGATGCTCGGGCATCGCGGCTGTCGGCTCGGCATTGCCTATCCCGAGATCACCGAGATGCAGGCCCGCGCGGTCTTCGAGGCTGCGGCCGAGGTTGCGAAGCAAAAGATGAAAGTGAAGCCGGAGATCATGATCCCGCTCGTCGGGTTCAAAAAGGAATTCGATCTCCAGGCTGAGATCGTCCATCGCGTCGCGGAACAAGTGATGTCGGAAAAGAAAGTGAAGTTCGAATACCTGGTGGGCACCATGATCGAAGTGCCCCGCGGAGCCCTGACCGCGGACAAAATCGCCGAGAGCGCTGAGTTCTTCAGCTTCGGCACGAACGATCTCACCCAAATGGCGCTCGGAATCAGCCGCGACGACATGGGCAACTTCCTCATGCCCTACGTCGAGAACGAGATCTTCAAGAAAAACCCGTTCGCGACTCTCGATCAGACGGGCGTCGGGCAGCTCATGCAAATCGCGGTGGACAAGGGCCGGAGCACCCGCCCGAAGATCAAGCTAGGCATCTGCGGCGAACATGGCGGCGATCCCGACAGCGTGAAATTCTGCCACCGCCTCGGCTTGGATTACGTAAGCTGCAGTCCATTTCGCGTTCCAATTGCGCGCCTCGCCGCCGCCCAGGCAGCCCTCGCGAAATAAGGCGAAAAGCCTCGGAAGTCGCGCAAGATCGGATCACTCGTCCGGCTTGTCTTGCCTGCTTTTGGTGGACGCATCCTGAGGTGCAGGTCTGGCGGGGCCTGACTTGACGTAAAAGCCTCGATACGCGCCGGGCGTGCGCTTCTGCTCGAGCGCGAATTCGCAAAGGACGAAGACGGCGTCATCCAGACTCGCGAGTTGTGCCCGAAACGGAAAGATCGTCCGCTCGCCCGGCTCGATTTGGAAAAGTCCTTTCAAAGCAGGATTGCCGGATTCGAAGACGCGCGTGGCGTATGTCCGGCTTTCGTCCGGCATAAGAAGAACGCCCTCCTTCCGAGCGCCGGTCAGGCGGAGCGTGACATTCTTCAATTTGAGAGGGCGCTGCCCTGTATTGTTAATGACATAGTCAGCGGTAAAGATGATCGAAGAGTCGGGAAGTTCGTAATGGGTGCACGTCAGCTCGGAGCGCCAGCGAAAGCCCAGCACATTGAAGAGTCGAAACTTTATCGCGGCTCCGATGGCGCCGATCAGAAGGACGATATCGACGAGTAGGCCCGTAGCCTCGTGCCAATCATTAATGGAGAGCGATAATAGCATTGATCTCATCGCGGCTGGCCATCCTCAAATTTCTGCCGGGCTTTCCATGCGCGCTCCCAATCCTTTTTGGCCGCCCAGGCTTCGGACTCGAGAAAATGGAAGTAGCGAGGGCAATTCGGCAGGTCGGTGAAATGCCGCACGGTCATGAGCGCTTCGTCGATTTTGACCTGGTTCATCTGCTCCTGGTAAAGATGGAAGCCAATCCCGTAATTATCCGGATCGGCGTGAAGGGCCTGGCGAAGCTGGTCGATGGGAGTCCTCGGCCCGACTGGCGGCAGGACGGGCACACCGCCATAACGGCGCACGATCTCAACCGCGGCCCGGAAATCATTCTGCGAGGCGTGATATTTCGCCACGCCGCGCCACGCGTCCTTCATCCATTCCGGATGCGCCTCCACCGCGCGCACCAGTTCGGCGGCATCGCCCCGCTCCGCCCAATGCCTGAAAAAGGTGAGCCGCTCTTGAGGCGTGAATGTTTCGAGCCGCGGATCGTGTTCGAGAAAACGCTGGAGCGCCGCCATGAAAGGCGCGCCGCCCGCATGCTCCAGGAAGACGATCGCCAGATCGTGGTGTACCATGCCGAACTCTTCCAAGCCCTCGTGCACGCGCGGGCTGGATTGCCGCGCGACCGCCAGCATGCGCCCATAAACTTCGGCGCGCCGTGGACCCGCGCGGCGGAGGGCTTCGCGCCACGCGGTCAGGGCGAGCGCGGGTTGCGACGCGGAGACCCAGACATTCCCTTCTTCGAACGGAACTTCGTAAAGATTCGGTTCGAGGAAGCGGGCCCGGCGGAAATCCGCCACTGCTTCGGACGCGGGGAGCCGCGCGCCGACTTTGCCGAGGGCGCGGAGGAAATAGAGCTGCCAGCGGAGGGGCGCCCACTCCAGGGCCCGGGTCGTCCGTTGCATCGTCTCGGTGAAATTGCGGCCCTGATTAGCGGCCATGGCGAGGCGCATTTCGTTTTCAACTCCGACCCCACCCGGCAGCGGCTTTTCATAGCGCGTCGCGAAAACCCAGGTGATGCCCGCCGCCAGCAGGACGAGCCCGACAAATCGAAAGATCCACGGAATCACCACCCTGGGCCGCAGCTCCGCGGGCCGCCGCAAAGCCAGGCCCAGGAGAAAGATCCCCGCGAACGCCGTGCCTATGCGATGCCCGGAAACGTCCACCACCCCATGCAGGGCAAAGAGAAGCGCCGCGATCAAAGCCGCCACCCGAAACCGCTGATTCGTTCCCTCCTGCAATGGGAAGACCCGCCAAATGAGCAGGCCAAATCCCACCAGCGTCAGCGCCACCGCCGGCCACCCTGCTTCCACCCACAGCCAAAACCAATCGCTCTCGGGGTGAATGGTGCGCGCGCTCGTGAGCGACGCGTCCCGGAAAATCGCGAAGACTTCATCAAAATTCCCGAGACCAATTCCGGCCCAGGGCGAAGCCTGGATGAGCTCAAGCGCGTCTTGAAAAATCCGCCAGCGTAGATCGGTGGCCACGCCGGTATCGCCGGCGCGGAGATTGAAGCGCTCGAACGTTTGGCCGCCGAAGAGCAGCGTTACCGTGAGCAGCACGAGCAGGACGGAAATGCCGAGCGCGATTCGCGCGGCCGAGCCTTTGCGCAAGGCAAACGCGCCAAGCCAAAGCCCGCTGCCGGCCACGAGAAGGAGCACGCCCGCGCGAGAAAAACCGAGCAGGACGCTGGCGACGACGAGCCCCAGCGCCACCAGCCAGAGAAGCCAGCGCTTTCTTCCATGGCGAATGTCCTCCTGGCCGCACGCGAGAATCACGACCGCGGTTAGCCCGAAGAGGTTGGCCGTTTGGTTCCGGTTTGGGAACGGGCCGAAGCCCCGCTCGTTATGCCAGAAAGGAAGGGCGGTGTGCGCGTAGTAGAGCGCGATGGAGAAGCCCGCGAGCATCGCCACGCCAAAGGCAAAGAAGCGCAACTGGGTGCGGACTTCGCGGAGGTCGAGATCGAGAGCGCTCATATAATAAAGCCAGCTCAAGCCCGCCACGAAACTAAGGAAAGATCCGAGACTGATCCAGGGTTGGGGCGACAGGGTGCCGGGCAAATTGATCCCGAAGTCGCCCACCAGCGCCGCGCGCCAGGCGGGATGCGAGAACCAGTTCGCGGGCAAAAAGGCAGTGGCCGCACACGCCAGCAGCGCGAGCAGGATTATGTTCATGACCGGTCCAAGCGAAAACCGGGGCGGATGGACCAGCAGGATCAGCCCGAGCAGGGCAACGACGATGCCTTCGCTCCATTTTTGGGTGGCGCCGCCCAGGAAACAGGCGATCACTGGGAGCCCCGGCACCACCAGGTTCATCCACCAACGGGCGGGCGCCGCGGTGAAGCTGGCGGAGGTTCGTGGGGGCTTGGATTTCGAGCGTCGCATGAGGCCGGGCGGTGGTCGTAGTGGTATGGGATTAGCTTGGTAAATCAAGGGCGCTTCCGCGCCCGCAAAAGTCACATGGTTGCCCCGGTTTTACCACGAGTTGAACGCGGCGTGCCATCGCGTACTCTCACTCTCGGCATCGGGCAATAACATGGTTACGCAACGCACGCAGGGCCTCTATCGCGTCTTCCTGCTCTGCCAGGTCGTCATTGTCGCCCTCCTCTTCTGGTTTGGCGTCTGGGTAATGGTGACGTTTTATACCGAAGGCGGCGCGGAATGGACCTGGCGCCGCTACAGCATTTATTGCGGCCTGCTCGTCCTGGGCATGACCATCGAATCGCTCAGCCGCGACGGCTCCAAAAATTATTTCCTCCAGAACGAACTGCTCCGCCAGCATCGCCTGAGCCTCCGCCAGACCTTCGCCAGCATCGGCACGCTGGTCTTCTATTTGATCGCGACCAAGGACGCCTTCATCTCCCGAATTTTCTTCTTCAATTTCGTCCCCTGGCTTTATGTCGCGCTACTCTTTTCGCATCATTACCTGCCCCAGTTCCTGGCCCGGCGAATCTTCACCGGCGCGCGCGAAGAGAAAACGATCCTCGTGGGATCGACGGTGAAGGCGGCGCAGCTGCGCGGCTGGTTGCGGCGCAAAGCGGACATCGGCCTCCGCACGATCGGGCTGGTCTGCGATGAGCAAATCGAGAAAACCGAGGACGGCATTCCCGTCCTGGGCAATTCCGACGAGCTCGAAAAGATCATCGTCGAACGCGGCGTCACCCAGGTTATCATGCTGGAGTTCCCGCTTTTTACCGACATCAACCGCAACATAATCCGCGTCTGCGATCACCTCGGCATTCGTCTGCTCATCGTCAGCGATCTCGAGGAAAAACTGCGCCATCCCGTGACGCACTTCGAAGACGATGGTTTCCGCTTCATCGGCCTGCGCGAGGAGCCGCTGGAAAATCCACTCAACCGCTTCTTCAAACGCGCCATCGATGTCGCGATCTCATTGCCGGTCATGATATTTATTTTCCCGGTCCTGACCGCCATCGTCTGGATCGCGCAGCGGTTGCAATCGCCCGGTCCGCTTTTTCATATCCAGACGCGCGCGGGAATGCAGAACCGGCGATTCAAGATCTACAAGTTTCGCACGATGCGCCCGGACCACGAGGAGGTCACCCGGCAGGCGCGCGCCGGCGATGATCGCGTTTACCCGCTCGGGAAATGGTTTCGCAAACTAAGTATCGATGAGGTCCCGCAGTTCTGGAATGTGCTCCTGGGCGACATGAGCATCGTCGGCCCGCGGCCGCATTTGATCGAGCACAACAACCAGTTCTCGCAGTTGATGGCGAACTATCACGTCCGCGCCTTCGTGAAGCCCGGCATCACCGGCCTGGCGCAGGTGCGCGGATTCCGCGGCGAAGCGCGCAACAACGCCGATATCGAGAATCGCGTCGCGTGCGACATCGAGTATCTCGAGAATTGGAATCTTTCCCTCGAATGCGGGATCATCCTGCGGACCTTTGCCCACCTGATCGTCCCGCCGCGCAGCGCGTATTGAAAGGTCCTACGTGACCGGCGCGACTCTCCCCAATTCCTCGACGAAATTCCTAAAGACGCGCGTTTTCGCAAATTGCGCCACGTAACGCCGGCCGGCGGCCCCGAAGCCGGCCAGCCGCTGCGGATCGTTCGCTAACCCGTCGAGGAGATCCGCCAATTCCTGCGGACGCCCGGGCGGCACGTTCACGCCAAAGTTTCCTTCCGCCAGCGAAAGCGCCAGCTCGCATTCGGGCGCGGCGACCGTGACCACCGGCTTGGACTCCGCGAGCAGGCCAAGAAGCTTGCTCGGGAAGAACGAATTCCCCGCGCCGGCTTGTTGGGTGATGAAGCAAAGATCGGAATCGACGAGCAGGGCGCGGTAATCGCGGCCAGCCTGCAATGGAAGCATGCTGAAGTTTGGAAGCTTCAACTCCCGAGCGCGAGCCGCGAGTACTTCGCGCTGCGCGCCGTCGCCGCAGATCAAGAGGCGAATGCGCGATTCACGCAGCAGCGGTGCGGTTTGCAGCAACACTTCGAGGCCCTGCTTCACCCCGAGGTTTCCGGCGTAAACGGCGATGAACTCGCCGGGCGCGAAGCCGTGGCGTTGTCGGAATTCCCCGCGCGCCGGCGGAGGTTCATTGCTGTTCAAATCGATCGCATTGGGGAAATAAACGAGCTTCGCTTCCGGCACCCCTTTTCCTCGAAATGTCTTCAGCATCCCCTGGGTGATGCCAGAGACCCTGGCGGCATGCCGGTAGGCGAACGCCTCCAATCCATAGAGCGCCCGCGTGAACCAGTTTGGTTTCAACATGCCGAGACCGACCGCGGCGTCCGGCTGCATGTCCTGAACGTGAAAGACATAGGGGGCGCGTTTCAGTTTGCCGGCAAACCACGCGGCCACTCCGAGCAGCAGAGGCGGCGAGACAACGACATAAACATCGGGCCGATCCAACGTGAGCGCGCGCAAGGTGGAGGTAAAAACGAAGCTGCCTTCATGCAGGATGCGTTTGAGCGCTGAAACTTTCGCGGGAACAAAATGCCAGCAGCGATGGACAGGAACGCCGTTCACAAGGTCTGTCCGGTAAAGGTGTCCCCGATCTTCCGGCCGCTTCTGCCACGTCGGGTAATAGGCGAAGCTCGTGACCAT
>DASQLH010000304.1:0-22222 GCA_035630155.1 Chthoniobacterales bacterium | reverse complement strand
TCGCGAATTGATTGTCGAACAACACGGACGAACCTTCTCGAACGTTAGCTGATGAAAAATCTGATCAAATTTTTGCTCTTTGTTTTGCTGGTAAGCGCGGGCATTTCGGCGCTTTACGATTACCGTCTTAAGACCGGCGGGCTGAAGTTTCTCGCCGTTGCCCCCGAAAAATATTCGCTGGCCACGACTGCGAGCGTGGACCCCAAAGACGTAGCCGGGTTGGAGAATCTCAATCGCGAGCGCCGGGCCCTGGTTGGTGCGGTGATCCCCTCCGTGGTCAGCATCAAGACTTCCAAGAAGGTCGCACTCCGGCGCAATTATCAGCTCGATCCATCGGACTTTTTTAACCGCAACCCGCGGCAGTTTCGGAATCCCAATGAGGAAGCGATGGTGCAAAGCTCCCTCGGTTCCGGGGTGATCGTGTCCGCCGAAGGCCACATCATCACGAACAACCACGTGGTCGATCAGGTGGACGAGATCGAGGTGCAGTTGCACGATGGCCGGACGAAAAAGGCGCGGCTCATCGGGGCGGATGCGGTGGTGGATCTGGCTGTCCTAAAGGTCGATGAACCGGGCTTGAAGCCGCTGAAATTCGGCGATTCGGATTCGGTGCAAGCCGGCGACTTCGTGGTCGCGATCGGGAATCCCTTTGGGTTCGAGGAGACGGTCACGGACGGAATCATCAGTTCGCGCGGCCGGCCGAACCGGGTGGACGGGTTCGGCGATTACCTGCAAACGAACGCGGCGATTAACCCGGGGAACAGTGGCGGCCCGCTGGTGAATTTGCGCGGCGAAATCATCGGGATCAATACGGCGATCATTTCGCGGAGCGGCGGATCGCAGGGCATTGGCTTCGCCATTCCTTCGAACTCGGTGAAGACCGCCTTGGAAAGCCTGCTCAAGAACGGGCGGATCATTCGCGGTTATCTCGGCATCCAGGCGCGGCCAAATGTGCCGGGCGGGCCGGAACCGGACGGCGTGATTATTGACGATGTGCTTCCGAATTCGCCAGCCGCGGAGGCAAACCTGAAGCGGGGCGATGTAATCCGAAAGTTCAACGGTCAGACGGTAAAGAACATCACGGAGCTGCGGACCCGGGTCTCGCACGTCGAGTTGAACAAGAAGGTCGAGCTCGAGCTCGACCGAAACGGTAACACGATAAAGCTGACTGCGGAGATCAAGGAACAGCCGGCGGATTACCTGACTTCGCGCGTGAATCCGCGCCAGCAGCCCCAAACGCCGCAGACGCCCGCTGAGCCGGAAGATCAGCCAGAGGAAACGAACGCCTTGAGTTCGGTGGAGGTGACCGATTTGACGCCAGACATGGTCCGGCGACTCGATCTGCCGAACCGGATTCGAGGCGTGCTCGTGACGAAGATCGACGGGGAAGTAGGGGAATTGCGCGCCGGGGATGTGATCGAGGAAGTGAACCAGCAACCGGTCTCTTCCGTGGCGGAATACAAGAAGCTGGTCGCCGCGGTCGACCCGAACGCCACGCAGGTTCTTTCGGTCTGCCGGCATCGGACGCGGTCTTTTGTTGTGTTGCGGCCGCGCTAATTCGCGCGCCAGGCAGGGAAAAGCACGCAAGGGGCTCACCATACCGAATCAGCTTTTGTGAATAACCCTCCGGGCCCGAGGGTCTAATTCCCTAACATTCAAAATTATGAAACGAATACTCCTGGCGATAGCGGTGTTGGCATTCGTGTTCCCTGCGGTGCGACAGGCGGAGGCGGCCGACATCTCGATTGATTTCTTCTACGACAACATCGGCGACGGCGGAAACTGGGTCGAGGTGGCCGATTACGGGTATTGCTGGCAGCCAAGCGTAGCGGCGAGCAATCGAAGCTGGCGCCCCTACACGGATGGATATTGGGCCTACACCGATGTAGGCTGGACATGGGTTTCTTACGAGGATTTCGGATGGGCCACCTATCATTACGGCCGCTGGGTCCGGCTGCGCGGGCGCGGCTGGATTTGGGTGCCCGGCCGCGAATGGGGCCCGGCCTGGGTTTCCTGGCGCACCGGCGGTGATTATGTCGGCTGGGCGCCTCTGCCGCCGCATGGCGGAGGGGATTTCTTTTACGAAAATCGGGCGATCACCGCGCGGGTCGACATCGAGTTCGACATCGGACCGCTCTACTACAATTTCATCGACGTTCGCTACATCGGGGAACCGGTCCTGCGCGAGCGCATCTTCGCGTCGGAACAAAACGTCACCTACATCACCAAGACGGTGAACGTGACCAACATCATTTATCGCGACAATCAGGTTCACAATTACGGGCCCGATTACAACACGCTGAGCCGTTACTCGACCCGGCCGATTCAACGGTTGAGCCTGCAGCGTGAAACGTCCGCGGATCCGCTAACCGCGGTTCGCTCGAAGTCGGTCATGAAGGTCGAGGGCGACAAACTCGTTGTCGCCTCACCGCAAACCCTCCAGAAACCGTCGAGGTCGATCGCGCCGAAAGTGGTGAAGGAGAAGATTGCGCAAACTCCGCTGGAGCGCGGTTGGGAGGGTGTCTCGGACCAGAAGGCTCAGGCGGAATTGAAGCAAAAGATTAAATCGGAAGATCCCAAGACCGTGTCGCCGCCCACTGTCCAGCCGGTCCGGGAGAGCGCAGCAAGCCCGGCCCCTTCTGCTCCGGCAACTTCGGCGGCGAGCGCAACGCCAGCCACTGGTGTGAGTCCGGCAGCGACAGCCCCGGCGGCTTCGGCCAGTCCCGCGGTGAGCGCGAGTGTCTCCCCAGCCAAAGGCAAGGACAAAGACAAAGATAAAGGCAAGAAGAGCGATTTTTCTCCAGCACCGAGTGTCGCGGCGACCGCCACGCCCGCGGCAACTGCTGCGATGACGCCGGCAAAGGACAAGACCAAGAAAGACGAAAAAGTTTCGCCGAAGGAAACTCCGGCAACCACGCCAGCCGCCTCACTTGCGCCGGCGATAACTCCCGACACGCGTGATAAAGGCAAAGACAAACAGCGGGAAAAGGCTGCCCCGAGCGCTTCGGTTCCGCCCTCCTCCGCAGTAACGGCGACCGGCCCGCCGACACCAGCGGACACCAACAAAGCGGACAAACGCAAACCGAAAGACAAACCTCCCGTGCCACCGGTTGATACCATGGAAAGGACTCCGTTGCCGGTGCAGCCCCAATCTGATAGAAAGCGCGACCGGATTGAGCCGGTGAAGCCAGATGCCGCTCCGGAGAAACCGAAGCAGGAAAAAGCGGTCGAGCCTTCGTCCAAGCCGCCGAAGAAGGAGCAGGCAGCGCCTCCGGCACCGGCCGCGAATGCGCCTGCCAACCCGCCGCCTCGCGATGAAGGCAAGAAGCAAAAGAAGAACGAGCCAGCCGCATCGCCGACACCGTAAGCTTCATCCGCAGCAAATAACTTCAGACGGCCCCGGAGAAATCCGGGGCCGTTTTGCTGCTTCTGTAGCCGCTTCGCCGTGCGAAGCGCGAGAGAGAATTTGCAACGTCGATCCCACGTCGCCCACAGGGCGACGGCTACAGAAGCCAGCGCCCGTACCTACGCGGCTACAGCAGCTCGGCGATCTGGACGGCGTTCAGCGCGGCGCCTTTGAGGAGTTGATCGCCCGACACCCAGAAGGCGAGTCCGTTCTCGAACGCGCAATCCCGCCGGACCCGGCCCACTTCGCAATTGTCTTTGCCCGCCGTGAAAAGCGGCATGGGGTAGCGGTTGTTTTGCGGTTCGTCCACCAGTTCCAGCCCCGGCGCCTTGGCCAGGACCTCATGCGCCTCCTCGACGGAGACCGGACGCTCGAACTCCGCGTTTATCGCGACCGAATGCGCCCGGTAAACCGGCACGCGAACGCAGGTGACCGACGCCTTGAAATCCGGCAGGTGCATGATGCGCCGGCCTTCGTTCTGCATTTTCATTTCTTCCCTGGTGTAGCCGGTAGGCAGAAAGGAATCGACGTGCGGGAGGACGTTGAACGCGATGGGATGGGGATAGATTTCCGTGGCAGGAGGGCGTTTCTCGGCCGCCGCTTCGACTTGCGATTGGAGCTCGCGGATCGCGCGCGCGCCACTGCCGGAAACCGCCTGGTAACTGGAAGCCACCACGCGCCGGACGCCGAAGGCCAGGTGGAGCGGGTAAAGGGCCATGAGCGCGACTGCGGTCGTGCAATTAGGATTGGCAATGAGACCGCGATGCTGCCGAACGTCGCCGCCATTAATTTCCGGGATGACCAGCGGGACGTCAGGTTCCATCCGGAAAACTGAAGAGTTGTCGATGACGATCGCGCCTGCCTCGCGGGCGATTGGCGCAAACTGGCGGGAGATTTCGCCGCCCGCGCTGAAAAACGCGATGTCGATATCCTTAAATGAGGTGGCGGAAAGCTCGGTGGCAGGGACCTCCTCGCCCCGGAAAGAAACAGTCGTCCCCGCGGAACGCGTCGAGCAGAGCGGGCGCAAGGTCTCCACCGGAAACCCGCGCCGTTCCAGGACGCGCAGCAGTTCCGCCCCCACCGCGCCAGTCGCGCCGATCACGGCAACGTGATAGCTTTTTTTCGCGTTAGCCACAGCGCATCCTACCGCCGTTTCCGATGAAGAAAAGCGTCGAGCTCAAGATCCATATTTCGGTGAAAAAGCAGGAGCTCACCCTCAAGGCGGGCCGCAAAAAACTCGCGGCCTATCCGATTTCCACCTCGCGATTTGGCCTGGGATCGAAGGAGGGCAGTCTGAAAACGCCGACTGGCCGGTTCCGCATCGCGGAAAAAATTGGCGATGGGATGAAGCTTGGGACGGTCTTCAAGAGCCGCCGCCCGGTGAAGGCTACGAAAAAAATGTTGCGCGAGGACGATCTGGTCATGACCCGGATTCTCTGGCTGGACGGGGTCGATCCGGGGAACGCAAATACTTACGAGCGATTCATCTACATCCACGGGACGAACCACGAAGGGCAGATCGGGGAAGCTGCCAGCCACGGCTGCATTCGGATGCGGAACAGCGATTTAGTGGAGCTTTTCGACCGGGTTGGGATCGACACGCCGGTCATGATCAAAGCGTAAAAAGGGGGTTACCGGCCTCTGAAAAAAGTCGAGAAAAGCGTTGCGTCAGGGGTCTTAACTGCCTAAATGACGGCAGCAACTTGCTGGGAAAGGAGGCGAAATATAAAAGTGAAAATTTTCAAAGCAGTTATGATTGTGGCCATCGCGGCCAGTGCATTGAGTTTGGGGGCCTGCGCGCAAAGAAAAGAAGAGGCGGCCACAACGACTTCGACCTACTCAAAATAACCATTCAGTTGTCCGTCTGCGGATAGCTTTAACCAAAAGGCCAGGTCGTTTCGTCGGCCTGGCCTTTTTTCCGCTTTAGCTGTTGCCGGAGCGGTTGGAGCTGCCGCCGTCTCTGGCGGCGGACCAAAACTGCTCCGCTCCCGCCCGGCAGTGACGGCGGCGGCTACAAGAGGAATCGCGCCGCTTTCTTTTCGGGCGCTAATCAATAAGGTGCCAGCCATGCAATTGACCGGCCAGCCTCTGTCGCTCTCGCAAATTGCGCAGGTAGCCTACGGCCAGACATCGATCGAGATCGCCGCGTCCGCGCACGCGCGGATTCGGGAGTCGCGAAAAGTCATCGAGGCGATCGTGGCGAAGAGTGGCGTGGTTTACGGCGTCAGCACCGGCTTCGGCAAATTGGCGGAGGTCCACATTCCCGCCGACGAGCTGCGTCAGCTGCAATTGAATCTCGTCCGCAGCCATGCCTGCGGCGTGGGGCAGCCGCTTGCGGTCCCGGAAGTGCGAGCCATGATTTTGCTGCGCGCGAACGTGCTCGCGTTGGGCTTTAGCGGCATTCGCCTGGAAGTCATCGAGCTGCTCTGTGAACTCATTAACCGTGGGGTCACGCCGTTCATCCCGGAAAAGGGCTCGGTTGGCGCGAGCGGCGATCTGGCGCCGCTGGCTCATCTGTCGCTTACGCTGATCGGCGAGGGCGAAGCTTTTTATGAAGGTGAGCTTCTGCCGAGCGCGGACGCCTTGACGAAGGCCGGGCTGCAACCGGTAACTCTCGAGGCGAAAGAAGGACTGGCGCTCTTGAATGGCACGCAAGGCATGCACGCGGTGGGCGGTCTGGCCTTGTTCCGCGCGCAACGTCTGACGCGGGTGGCGGATGTCGCCGGCGCAATGAGCCTGGAGGCTCTCAAAGGCACGCCTACGGCGTTCGATGAGCGCATTCACAGCGCGCGGCCGCATCCCGGCCAGCAGGCCGTGGCGGAGCATTTGCGGCATCTCCTGCGCGACAGCGAGATCCGGCAATCTCACCTGGCCGATGATCCGCGCGTGCAAGATGCCTACAGCCTGCGTTGCATGCCTCAGGTGCACGGCGCAGCCCGCGGCGCGCTCGATCATTGCGAAAATATTTTGGAGATCGAATCGGGCTCGGCCACCGACAATCCGCTGGTCTTCGCCGAGACCCAGGACGTGCTTTCGGGCGGAAATTTTCACGGCGCACCGCTCGCTCTCGCGCTCGATTATGCGGCCATCGCGGTGACCGATCTTATGAGCATCAGCGAACGGCGCACGGACCGGTTGGTGAATCCGGATTCGAGTGAGGGCCTGCCGCCGTTTCTCACGCCGCATGCGGGGACGCATTCCGGCTTCATGATTTTGCATGTGGCCGCGGTCGCCTTGTTGAATGAGGCGAAGGTTCTGTCGCATCCCGCCAGCGTCGACAACGTGCCGACCTCGGGCGGGAGAGAGGATCACGTTTCCATGGGAATGACTTCCGCGCTCAAGCTGCGGACCATTGTCGAGAACGCGGAGCACGTTCTTGCGATCGAGCTTCTGGCCGGCGCGGAGGGGATTGAGTTTCGCCGGCCGCTCCAGGCCGGCATCGGCGTCGAGCAGGCGTTTGAACAGGTGCGATCGATATCCCGCGCGGTGGATGCGGATCGATCGATGTCGCCGGATATTGCGCGCGTGGCCACGGCGATCCGGGAAGGCGTCTTCGACATCGAGGCGGAAAAGAGATGAGCGAGCCACGTGTCATCCGGGCGCCTCGCGGCAGCGAGATGAGCTGCAAAGGCTGGCATCAGGAGGCCGCGCTCCGGATGTTGATGAACAATCTCGATCCGGATGTGGCGGAGAACCCGGACCGGCTGATTGTTTACGGCGGGACAGGACGGGCCGCGCGCAGTTGGGAAGCGTTCGATGCGATCGTGCGTTCGCTTCGGGGGCTGGAGAACGACGAAACTTTGCTGGTCCAATCCGGAAAGCCAGTGGGTGTCTTTCGGACCCATGAGGAAGCGCCGCGTGTCCTGATCGCCAATTCGAACCTGGTGGGACACTGGTCGAATTCGAAAGAGTTCAATCGCCTGGAGCGTCTGGGCCTAACGATGTACGGGCAGATGACCGCTGGATCGTGGATTTACATCGGCAGCCAGGGGATCGTGCAGGGGACTTTCGAAACGTTCGCGGAAGCGGGCCGCAAACATTTCGGTGGGACGCTGGAAGGGAAATTTGTCGTCACGGGCGGGCTCGGCGGAATGGGCGGCGCGCAACCATTGGCCGCGACCATGAATGGCGCGCTTTTTCTCGGAATCGACGTCGATCCATCGCGGATCGAAAAACGTTTACAGAGCGGATACTGCGACAAGATCGCGACTTCGCTCGACGAAGCGCTGCAATTGATTGACGAAGCGCGGAAGCAGGGCCGGGCCCTTTCTGTCGGTCTAGTCGGAAACTGCGCGGATGTTTTGCCGGAAATGGTGAAGCGCGGCGTCGTTCCGGATGTCCTCACCGATCAAACCAGCGCGCACGATGCGCTGAACGGTTATGTTCCGAACGGGATGCCGCTGGCCGAAGCGCTGAAGCTGCGCGCCGATAATCCTGAGGAATACATCGAACGCTCCATGCGATCGATGGCCACACATGTCGAAGCGATGCTCGTGTTGCAGAAGAAGGGCGCGATCACTTTCGATTACGGCAACAACATCCGGACGCAGGCGAAGAAGGCCGGCGTCGAGAACGCGTTCGATATTCCCGGGTTTGTGCCCGAATACATCCGGCCCCTTTTCTGCGAGGGGAAAGGGCCGTTCCGCTGGGTGGCGCTGAGCGGAGATCCTCAGGACATCGCGCGCACGGACGAGCTCGCGCTCGAACTTTTTCCCGAGAGCAAAACTCTCGCGCGCTGGATGCAACTGGCGAAAGAGCGAATCCATTTCCAAGGATTGCCGGCTCGCATCTGCTGGCTCGGCTATGGAGAGCGCGCGGAATTTGGCGTGGCGATGAACGAACTGGTGCGGCGCGGCGAGATCAAAGCGCCGATCGTGATCGGGCGCGACCATCTGGATACCGGCTCCGTCGCTTCGCCCTTCCGCGAAACCGAAGGGATGATCGACGGCAGCGATGCGATTGCCGATTGGGCGCTGCTCAATGCGCTGGTGAATACGGCGGCCGGCGCTTCGTGGATCTCCATTCACAACGGCGGCGGGGTTGGCATCGGTTATTCGCAGCACGCCGGAATGGTCGTCGTGGCCGATGGAACCGACGGCGCGAAACGGCGCTTGGAGCGCGTGCTGACCAGCGATCCCGGCATGGGTGTGCTGCGCCACGCTGATGCGGGCTACGCGCGTGCGATCGATTTCGCGGCGGACAAATCCATCGGTATTCCTATCAAGCCAATACGGCGAGACTGAGAGCGGCCAGCGGAAGCGTTCTGGATAGTCTGGCCCGCATGCTTGCTCCTCCGAGCGCTGCCCCTTATACTCGCGCTTCGTGGCGACAATAACTGAAGTCGAAAAACTTGCGCTGAACTTACCCGAGGGCCAAAGGGCCATTCTCGCGGCCCACTTGCTTGGATCGCTTCCGCCTGTCCTGCACGACGAAGACGAAGGGATTGCCGAGGCCATAAAGCGAGATGCTGACCTTAATGCGAACCCCGCATCGGGCATTTCCTTGGAGCAACTCGACGAACAAGTTCGACGCCGGCGAAACTGATGCGGCTCGTCCTTCATCCGAAGGTTTACTCGGATATCGACAGGATTATGGATTACTACGAGCGGGTGGCCACGGCACAACTGGCGAACGAATTTTATGCGGAGTTGCGATCCTTAATGGCGATGGCAGCAGCACAGCCGGAATACTTTTCGAGGCGAAAGGGAGATCTTCGGCGGGCGAATCTTCATCGCTTCCCTTATCATTTTCTTTTTCGAATTGTCGAAGGCGTCGTTCGGATTCTCGTGGTGCGTCATCACAGTAGGCATCCAGCGGTAGGCACTGAACGCCGATGAAAAAGATCATCGAGTGCGTTCCAAATTTTTCCGAGGGACGGGATCTGGAGATCATTCGCCAGATCACCGGCATCATCGAATCGGTCGAGGGAATCTCGCTGCTTAACGTTGATCCCGGCGCGAGCACGAATCGCACGGTCGTGACTTTCGCCGGAACTCCCGAAGCGGCGGTCGAAGCCGCTTTCCGCGGAATCCAAAAAGCGGCGGAGCTGATCGACATGCGGAAGCAAAAGGGCGCGCATCCGCGCATGGGCGCGACCGATGTCTGCCCGTTCATTCCCGTGAGCAATGTGAGCTGGGATGAAGCGATCGCCTGCGCAAGTGAGTTGGGCAGGCGCGTCGGCGAAGAGCTGAAGATACCGGTCTATCTCTACGAAAAAGCCGCGAAAAATCCGGCGCGCTCCAATCTCTCCATTATTCGTGCCGGAGAGTACGAAGGCTTTTTCGAAAAGATAAAAGAGCCAGCGTGGAAGCCGGATTTCGGGCCTTCCGTTTTCAACGAGAAGGCGGGCGCTACTGTGATCGGCGCGCGAGAATTCCTCGTCGCCTACAACGCAAACCTGAACACGAAATCGGTGCGCCGGGCGAACTCGGTCGCTTTTGATGTGAGAGAAAACGGGCGGGTGAAGACGGAGGACGGCACTCCATCAGGAAAACCCGTGCTCGATGCGGGCGGCGAACCGGTGCGCGTTCCTGGAATGCTCAAGCACGTGAAGGCGATCGGCTGGTATGTGGAGGAGTATGGTATCGCACAGGTTTCGATGAACCTGACAAACCTGGAGGAAACGCCGCTGCACGCAGCGTTCGATGCCTGTGCTGAATCCGCCGGCAGTCGCGGCCTGCGCGTCACCGGCTCGGAAGTGGTGGGCATGCTGCCCAAGAAATGTTTGGTCGAAGCCGGCCGCTATTTTCTGCGGAAACAAAAGTGGTCCGAAGGCGCGTCGGAAGAGGAACTGATCGATATCGCGATCCGCTCGATGGGATTAAGTGAGTTGAAACCGTTCGATCCGAAAGAGAAGATCATCGAGTTCAAGATGGAAACCGCCGCCAAGAAATCGCTGGTGAAAATCGATCTGCGCCAGTTTTGCAACGAGACGTTGAGCGATTCGCCCGCGCCCGGTGGCGGATCCGTCGCCGCGTTGATGGGGGCGCTGGGCGTTTCTTTGGGCGGAATGGTCGCGAATCTCTCCGCCGGCAAACGCGGCTGGGACGACAAGCTTCAGTATTTCAGCGATTGGGCTGTGAAAGCGCAGCTGCTGAAGGATGAATTGCTTTTTCTGGTGGACGAAGACACCGCCGCTTTCAACAAAGTCATGGAAGCATTCGGGCTGCCGAAGGACTCGGCCGAGGAAAAGGCCGCGCGCTCGGCGGCGATCCAATCGGCCAACAAATATGCCGCGGAGATTCCGCTGCGAGTCATGGAGACGGCATTCAAATCCTACCAGCTGCTCGCGGAAATGGCCGATAAAGGCAATCCCGCTTCGATTTCCGATGTTGGCGTTGGCGCTCTCGCCGTGCGCGCCTGCATCGAGGGAGCGGCCATGAACGTCCGCATTAATCTCGCCGGCCTGAAAGATGAAAAGGTGAAGGCAGACCTTCAGGAGAGAGTCCGGAAAATCACGGCCGACTCCGAATCTGAGTTCACAAAAATTCATCAAGTTGTCGAAAGCAAGATCGCGTGACCGGCGACGATCCAAATTGGCCGCGCGCCTCTCATTGGCTGGCGCAAAGACGCGAAGCCCCCATCGCGCTCTCTGTTCTCGGCGTTCCGATGAACAACTCCATCACCCCTGGGCGGTGCGATATGGCCCCCGCGGCGATTCGGCAGGCGCTCGATCGCTACAGCCTGAACGATCCGGATGCGGGAATCGATCTTGCGTCACTGGCGGTGGCGGATATCGGCGATGTCACTTTCTCGGGAGCATCGAGCGAAGAAGTTTTCTTCAGGATTGTTCAAGGGATCAAGAAAGCGGCGGCGAACGTTTTCGCGGTCGCGATTTTTGGCGGAGACAACGCCATCACTTATCCGGGGATGCACGCGCTCAATTTGCCTTTTGCACGCTGCGGGTTGCTTACCTTCGATGCGCATCATGACGTGCGGGACTTGGAAGGCGGCTTGACCGATGGGAATCCGATCCGCGCTTTGCTGCGAGCTGGGTTGCCGGGCGCGAACATCATCCAGCTCGGAATCCAACCGTTCACAAATTCGCCGGCGTATGCGGGTGTCGCGCGAGAGGCTGGCATCACCGTTGTCACGGCAGACGAAGTGTATGCGCGTGGAATCGATGCGGCGGTCTCGGGAGCGCTCGAATTGCTCGCGGCCAAGACGGACGCAATTTATGTCGACCTGGACATGGACGTGCTCGACCGGGCGTTTGCGCCCGCCGCGGCCGGTTCGCGGCCGGGCGGCCTGCAACCTTGGATGTTGAGGAGGGCGGCCCGTCTTTGCGGCGCGCATCCCTCGGTCCGGATCATGGACTTTGTCGAGATTGATCCCACAAAGGATGTCGCGGACTGCACCGTCCTCGCCGCCGCTTCTTTTTTTCTGGCCTTCGCTTCCGGCGTGGCCGAGCGGATCAGAATGTGAACACGCTAGCGGTACTTCACGCAGCGCAACTGGTCACGGTCGCCGGTCCGCAGCGGCCTCGCGTGGGCGGCGAGATGAGCGAGCTGGCGATCATTACAGACGGTGGAATGCTCGTCAAGGATGGCCGGATTGTGCAGACCGGCGCGTCGGATGAAATCGAGAAGGCGTTACCGGCAGGCGCGCAAATCATCGATGCCAACGGCAAGGTCGTGTTGCCCGGGTTCGTGGACGCGCACGCGCATCCCGTTTTTGGCGGGAATCGGGTGGACGAATTCGAGCTGCGGGCGAGGGGAGCGACGTACGAGGAAATCGCCGCGAGCGGCGGCGGGATTCGCTCGACCGTGCGCAAGACGCGGGCGGCGTCTGAAGATGAGCTGCTCGAGCAGGCAAAAAAACATGCGGAGTGGTTTCTGAAGGGAGGAACCACAACGGTCGAAGCGAAGTCCGGCTATGGATTGACCGTCGAGGACGAACTAAAAATTCTGCGCGTGATTCGCCGGCTGAATACTGAAACGCCGATCGAATTTGTGCCGACGTTTTTGGGCGCGCACGCCATTCCGGATGAGTTTCACAACGCGCCAGAGCAGTATGTTGCGCTCGTCATTCACAAAATGTTGCCGCGCGTAGTGGAAGAGCGACTGGCCGAAAACTGCGACATCTTTTGCGAGCGCGGCTATTTCGATCTCGCCGATTCCGAAAAAATTTTGCGGGCCGCCCAGGAACATGGGCTGCGCCTGCGGATGCATGTCGATCAGCTGACGAATTCGGGCGGCGCGTTCCTGGCGGCGCGTCTCCACACGGCGACGGCCGATCATCTCGAACAAGCTAACGCGGCAGAGATTGCCGCGCTGGCCGAGGCGGGTGTTCAGCCGGTGCTCCTTCCCGGATCTGTTTACGCGTTAGGGAAGGCACGTTATCCGCGCGCGCGAGAGATGATCGAAGCAGGGCTCGCCGTCGTTTTGGCGACAGATTTCAATCCCGGTTCGTCGCCAACGCCCTCGATGCCGATGATTCTTTCGCTCGCGAGCACACAGATGAAGATGACGCCTGCCGAGAGCGTAACGGCGGCGACGATCAACGCGGCTTACAGTCTGAATCGCGGCGACCGGATTGGCTCGCTCGAAACCGGCAAGCTGGCCAACTTTGCGATTTACGATTGCGACGATTATCGCGAATTGGCCTACTACTTTGGCGTTTCCCAGACGCATTCGGTTTACGTCCGGGGCGAGCGCGCCTATTGCGCATGACGCCACGCGCCCGTAACGTCGCTGCGCAATGAAAGTGGAAGTAGAAAATCAGCCGCAAGGGATGGCGACGTTGCGGATAGAGTTGCCGCCGGAAGATGTGCGGAAAGAGTGGGACGCGATCGCGAGCAATTATTCGCGATATGCGCGGATCCCCGGTTACCGCGCGGGCAAGGCGCCACGCCAGGTCATCGAGAAAAAATTCCGGAAGGAAATCCAGGACGAACTGACGAAGGCGCTGGTTTCGAAAAGCTACCACGAGGCGATCGCGGAGAAGCAGTTGCGGGTCGTTACGCTGGCCGATCTGGGCGATGTGGAATTTGGCGAGGACCGCTCGATGCGCTTCCGCGCGACGGTCGTGACGGCGCCGGAGTTCGAATTGCCTGACTACAAGAATATTCCAGTGCAGTTGCCTGGAACGGAAGTGAATGAAGCGGACATCGATACCGCGCTCGAGCGGTTACGCGATCAGGTCGCCGATTTCGTGGACGTAGCCGATCGCGAGCTGGCGATGGGCGATTTTGCGGTGATCGATTTCACCGGCGCGATCGCTGGGATGCCGATCAGCGAGATTGTCCCCGATGCGAGCAAGAACCTGCATGGCGGCAAGAAATTCTGGCTGCATCTCGCGCCGGAAAATTTCCTCCCAAAATTTTGCGAACAGATCGCCGGCATGAAACCGGGCGATACGCGGAGTGTGCAGGTCACATTCCCGGCGGAATTTCCCGTGACGGAGCTGGCGGAGAAGAAGGCCGATTACGCCGTAACGCTGAATGAAATTAAGGAGAAGATCCTGCCCGCCGTCGATGACGCGTTCGCGGCGAAGATCATGCCGGACAAGACGCTGGCCGACTTGCGTCACACTATTGAGCACAATCTCGAACACGAGAAAGAGCACGAAATCGAGCGCGTGAAGGAGCAGCAAGTCGTGAAATTTCTGCACGAGCGCATCACCTTCGACTTGCCGCCGAGCCTGCTAAAAAACGAGACGCGCCGAGCATTGAATGAACTGGTGCATCGGAATCGGGAGCGCGGAGTTCCTGACGAGCTGCTCAAAGGGAAGGAGAAGGAGCTGATCGAAGGGGCGGGTTCGCTGGCGGCGCATCGATTGAAAACGAACTTCATTCTGCACCGCATCGCCGAGGTCGAGAAGATTGAGGTGACCCGCGAAGAAGTGGACGAGCGCATCCGCGAACAAGCCGCGCACTACAACGTTTCGGTGGAGAAAATGCGGAAAGAATTCGAGGAGAAGGACCGCATAAACGGGCTCGCGGAAGAGATCCTGCTAGGTAAGACCCTTGATTTCCTTAAGTCGAATGTTAGCGTAGAAACGATCTCTGAACCGTCAGCTGCCCCCGCGGCAACGGAATAATACATGACCGCTGCCAATAAAAATTTCTCTCAATCCGTCCTCATTCCGATGGTGGTCGAACAGACCGGCCGGGGGGAACGGAGCTACGATATTTACTCGCGCCTGCTGAAGGACCGGATCGTTTTTATCGGAACACCGATTGACGATCACATCGCGAACCTGGTCATTGCCCAGCTCCTTTTCCTCCAGATGGAGGACGGCAAAAAGGACATCAACATTTACATCAACTCGCCGGGCGGTTCCGTCACGGCGGGCCTCGCGATCTACGACACGATGCAATTCCTGACGTGCGACGTGACGACTTACTGCCTCGGGATGGCCGCCAGCATGGGCGCGGTCCTTCTTTGCGCCGGCACAAAAGGCAAGCGGTTCGCGTTGCCGAATTCCGACATCATGATTCACCAGGTCTCGGGCGGCGCGCAGGGGCAGGCAAGCGACGTGGAGCGGCAGGTCGAATACATGTTCAAACTCAAGAAGCGCCTGATCAAAATCATCTCGCAGCACACGGGCAAACCTGAGGATCAGGTTCGGCTGGATTCGGATCGCGACTATTACATGTCGGCTGCCGAAGCGAAGGCTTATGGCCTTGTAGACGAGGTCATCAAATCGCGCAAGGAAGCGAAATTGCTCGATGGAGCGGCCCCGTCAGCGGAGGGTTCAACGGCTATCGCGGAGGCTGCTTTGCCCCGCAAGGTGGAGGAATAAAAGCTGCTTAATTAGCCCCCTGATATGGCGCGCGCTTCCAATCTCACCATGTGCTCCTTCTGCGGCAAAAGCCACGCAGAGGTGCGCAAGCTCATCGCCGGCCCGGGCGTTTACATCTGCGACAGTTGCATCAACGTCTGCAAGAGCATCCTCGACAAGGAGCTCAACGAGGACGCGCGGCGGCAGTCTTCGACCATTCGGGTGCCGAAACCGGCGGATATTCGCCATTCGCTCGACCAGTATGTCATCGGCCAGGACATCGCGAAAAAGACGCTTTCGGTCGCGGTTCACAATCATTTCAAGCGCGTCCTGCAAAGCGCCACACCGTCGGATACTTCCGCGGCGTTCCAACCCGATCCGTTTGCCGACGTTGAGATCGAGAAGAGCAACATCCTGCTCATCGGACCGACCGGCTCGGGAAAGACCTTGCTGGCCAAGACGCTCGCCAAAATTCTCGACGTGCCGTTTTGCATCGCGGACGCCACCACCCTGACTGAAGCGGGCTACGTCGGCGAAGACGTGGAAAACATCATTTTGCGCCTGCTCCAGAACGCGGATTACGACGTGAAGCGCGCGGAGATCGGCATCGTTTATATCGACGAGATCGACAAGATTGGACGCAAGACCGACAACGTCAGCATCACGCGAGACGTTTCGGGCGAAGGGGTGCAGCAGGCACTTCTGAAGATTCTCGAAGGCAGCACCTGCAATGTCCCGCCGCAGGGCGGCCGCAAACATCCGCACCAGGAATACATCCAGGTGAACACGGAAAAGATTCTCTTCATCTGCGGCGGCGCATTCGTCGGACTCGACAAGATTGTGCAGAAGCGCATCGGTCAGCGGACGATGGGTTTCAATAGCCCGACGCTGGAAGTGGAAGCGGCGCTGGCGAAAGAAGCGGTGCGGCACGTGGAGCCGGAAGATTTGCTTAGCTTCGGCATGATCCCCGAGTTCATCGGGCGCTTGCCGGTCATCAGCGCGCTCGATGCGCTCACCGAAGAAGAGATGGTGATGATTCTGACCGACACCAAGAACGCGATGATCAAGCAGTACACCAAGCTGTTTTCGATGGAAGGTGTCCGGCTCAGTGTGACGAAGGATGCGCTGAAAGCTCTCGCCGCGCAGGCGGTGACCAAGGGAACCGGCGCGCGTGCTTTGCGTTCGATGCTCGAGCGAATCATGCTCGAGATCATGTATGAAGTGCCGAGCCGCGAGGACATCGCCGAGGTCACGATCAATCGCGCGGTAGTGGAGGGGAAGAAGCTGCCTCTCATTCGGAAGAAGCAGGACAAAGACGCGGCGTGATGATCGCGCGCTGGCGCGCGCGACGTTACAGCGTTAAAACGTTGAATCGTTAAAGCGGGCAATTGTTGCCAGGCTTCAACGATCCAACGTGACCACCATCGTCATTAACACCGGCACGGAGCTGTTGCTGGGCGACGCGCTCAACACGCACCTTAACTTCATTGCGCGCGAGATTTTCCCGCTGGGATTGCGCGTCAATCGGCAGATCGCCGTGCCCGATGGCCTCCCGATTCGTGACGCGCTCGCGGAGTCACTTGGGCAGGCCGACATCGTTTTTGTTACGGGCGGTTTGGGGCCGACAACGGACGATCTGACGCGTGAAATTACCGCGGAGCTCCTGGGGTTGAAGTTGCGCCACGATCCAACGGTCATGGAGGCGATCACCAAACGCGCGGCGCGGCGTGGTTTTCGGCTAACCGATCGGATCTCGCGTCAGGCCGATGTTCCAGAGGGCGCGACCGTTCTGCCCAACGAACACGGCAGCGCGCCCGGTTTATATCTGGCGGCGGAAGCGAGTCCGGGAAGGAAGAGGCCGCACATCTTCCTGTTGCCGGGTCCGCCGCGCGAGCTGCACCCGATGTTCAAGGATTCAGTGCGGCCGATTCTTCGGGAGATCACGCCGCGGCAAACCGCGACCGGCCGGCGCATGTATCGAGTCGCCGGCATGGGCGAATCGCTCGTGGAAGAGGCGATTGGAACGCAGTTGCTCGAGGTGCCGGGGCTGGAGCTCGGTTACTGTGCGCGGCCCGGGGAAGTTGATCTTCGCGTCATTGGCGACTCATCGGCGCTGGAGCAGGCGGAAAAGATCATTATGGAAGGATTGGGTGCCGCGGTCTTCTCAAGCGACGGCCGAAACCTGGAAGAGGCGGTCGTGCAGTTGCTGACCGAGCGACGGCAGACCCTGGCGGTCGCCGAATCGTGCACTGGCGGATTTTTGGCCCACCGGATTACCAACGTTCCGGGCGCGTCGGCTGTTTTCCTGGCGGCTTACGTCACTTATTCGAACGAAGCCAAAACCGCGATGCTGGGGGTCGATCCGCGACTTATCGCGGAGCACGGAGCCGTCAGCGAGGCCGTGGCGAAGAGCATGGCGGAAGGCGCGCAGCGGCAGGCAAACGCGAGCTTTGCGCTGGCCACGACGGGAATTGCGGGGCCAAGTGGCGGGACGCAGGAGAAACCGGTCGGGACGGTCTTTATCGCGCTGGCGGCGGACGGTTCACCGACGGAGGTAAAGCGGCTCTTTTTCCCCGACGACCGGCCGACCTTCAAAGAGCTGACGACGCAGGCCGCCTTGGAAATGCTCCGAAGGCGGTTGTTATAGTTTACATTCGGAGCGGCGCGTGATACTCCGTCTGCGTGAAAAGTTCCCTCGCTGCCCTCTTATTTGCATTCGCAATCAGCCGGCTAGCGGCAGCCGATTTTACGGTCACAAATACCAGTAGCTCTGGCCCCGGTTCGCTTTATCAGGCGATCACGGATGCGAACAACACGCCGGGCTCCGACCGGATCCTTTTCAACATTCCCGGCGCAGGTGTTCACACGATCGATGTTAGCCAGAATCTGCTGCCGACCGTTTTCGAATCGCTGGTGATCGAGGGATATAGCCAGCCGGGCGCAAAACCAAACTCACTACCAGTCGGCAACAACGCCATCATTCTAATCCAGATCGACGGGGGCGCTGGGGGTGCTGACATCACGTCGACTGGTTTCATCTTTTATCGGGGCAGTGGGGCGTCCAATTATGTGGTCCGCGGGCTGTGCTTGACGGGCTTTGGTGGGGTAGCGATCACGGCGGATGCCGTCGATTCGGCGGTGGTGGCAGGCAACTTCATCGGCGTGCTTCCAGATGGCGAAACAGGGAGAGGCAACTACATCGGCATCGGGCATGTGACGCAGCTTGGCGGAACTGATCCGGCATCTCGCAATGTTATTTCTAGCAATACAGTTGGGTTCGCCGGCGAAGCTTACCCCGCTGAAGGAACGAGCGTTCTCGGAGCTGTTGTTCAAGGAAACTATATCGGTACCAACGCCAGCGGCACCAAAGCGATTCCAAATCTGCAAGGCATCGCGCTGAAAGGAGGATTTGATGCCAATCAATCGCCATGCAGTGGAACCGGAAGCCCGGAGATCGATCTCTCCAGCACTCTCATTGGTGGCACGGGTCCAGGCGCTCGGAATCTTATTTCCGGAAATTCGACCGGAATCACTCTGGGCCGATTCGACCTATGCTCCTCAAAGCCTATTTTCGCTTTGCCGGTTCGGGCAAACGGGGTGCGAATTCAGGGCAACTCCATTGGCCTCCAATCCGACGGCTTCAGCGCATTGCCGAACGGATCGGGAATTACGGTCGTCGCCGGATCACAAAACGTAGTGGGCGGAGAGGTCAACGGCAATTTTGCGGGGAACGCGATTGCCTTCAACGACTCCGGAGTGACCATGATCCGCGGCACAGGGAGCCAGGGTAATCGCATTTCTTTGAATTCGATTTTCAAAAACGGGCAGCTCGGGATCGATCTTGGCGCCGACGGCGCAACCTCTAACGACATTAACGACGCCGACACCGGACCCAACAGTTTTCAGAATTACCCCCTGATCACTTCGGTGACGATTTCGCGCAGTCCTCGCGGACCATCCTTTGCGACCATTGCTGGGACCCTCAATAGCACACCTAACTCGACTT
This sequence comes from Chthoniobacterales bacterium, assembly GCA_035630155.1. Taxonomy (GTDB): domain Bacteria; phylum Verrucomicrobiota; class Verrucomicrobiia; order Chthoniobacterales; family UBA10450; genus AV80. The sequence goes on along the minus strand of DASQLH010000304.1, from coordinate 3,086 downwards.
TCCGGTTAGAGTTCTTCATTAGCGCGGCTGCAGGTCCTTCGGGTTTCGGCCAGGGTGAGGTTTTTATTGGCGCGGCTAGCGTGACCACCGATGGGAGCGGTAATGCCTCTTATAACGTCGGTTTTGAGGTGGATCCGGGCCGTCCAGTTTATAGCGCGACGGCGACGGATTCGTCTGGCAATACCTCGGAGTTCTCGCCCGCGTTTCCTCCGGCGGCTCAGCTTCTGAATCTCTCGACGCGGACGTCCGTGGGCAGCGGCGAGAAGGTATTGATCGGTGGCTTCATCATCGTGGGAACAGAAAACAAGAAGGTGATGCTGCGCGGCATCGGTCCATCCCTCGCGCAAGCAGGCGTTAGTGGGGCGCTGGCCGATCCGACTCTCGAGCTGCACGATTCGACAGGGGCGCTTCTGGCCTTCAACGACAACTGGAAAGACAGCCAGGCCGATGAGATCAACGGCACAGGTATCCCGCCCGGTAATGAACATGAGTCAGCGATTGTCACCACTCTCGCGGCAAAGCCGGCGGGCGAAGGTGGCGCAGGCTACAGCGGAATTCTGGCCGGCAAAAACGGCACCACCGGCATCGGGCTCATGGAGATTTATGATCTCGCCGTAAGCGCCAATTCAAAACTGGCAAACATCAGCACCCGCGGCTTTGTGGGTGAAGGCGATGGTATATCAATTGCCGGCATTATTCCGGGGCCGAGTGGCCGCTCGCCGGTGCGAGTGTTAATCCGCGCGCTCGGCCCATCGTTAACTGCACATGGATTAAGCGACACATTACAGGACCCGCGGCTCGAACTCCACGACGCGAACGGCAATACGCTTGTGAGTAATGACAATTGGCGCGATGCAGCGAATGCCTCGGAGATATCAGCCAGCGGCATTCCACCGGCCGACGAACGCGAAGCAGCGATCCTGACCATCCTGCCACCGGTCAACTCCGGCTACACCGCCATCGTCGCCGGTGCTACCGGGAGTACTGGTGTCGCGCTTGTGGAAGTTTACGCGCTGAACTGAGCGTCCGCTCAGGGCTCGACGCGCACCGGCGTGCCGATCTTCACCTTCGAAAAAAATTGCGCGGCGGCCGGCTCCGGCATGCGGATGCAGCCGTGAGATGCCGGATAACCGGGCAGAATCCCGACGTGCATTCCGACCCCTTCCCACGTCAAACGCATGAACCATTTCATGGGCGCGCCGACAAAACGGGTCCCGCTCGGCGCCGAATCGATCCTCGCGCTGATTCCGCCGCGGACCGTGCGGCCCTTCGAATCTTTGTAGTCCCCGTAGATGCTCGAACGATGGTCTTTGTCCTTTTGGAGGACGGTAAAACTTCCGCTCGGGGTACCGTGACCACGCTTGCCCGAGGAGATGGGGCTATCGATTCCGATCTGGTCTCCGATCAGCAGATAAGCCCTCTGCTTGCTGATTGAGACAATGACCTGCGAATTATCCGGCGTAATCTGCTGAAGGATTGCCGCGTTCGTAACCATGGGCGGCTGCCTGCTGATTAATTCAGCGGCCTTTTTCATCGGCTGCTTCGTGGTCGGAGCGGCAGGCGCCGTCCTTGGGCGCATTTGGGGCGGTTGATTCGTTCTCGCGGTGGGCGAAGGGCCGGGCCGCGGCGGCGTGGTGCGCGGCTTCGTGGTTTGGCCTTGAGCGACCTCAAAACCAAAAAGCGAAACGGCGATGACCAGGCTCGCGCGAAAGAAAAGAGCGTTCACGATGATTTAGCTCCCGGCGTAGGTGTCGACCCGCTTGAGCCAGCCGGGAAGCCAGCGTGCTTCGTTCCGTTCCGGCGGGGAATTCCGGACGCGGTTCTTCAAAACGGTCTTAGCGGATTCGGCGAAGCTCTTGGCTGCCCCGCGTCCGCTGGTTTCATCGTTCATTCCCTGGAGCACTTGCAACAAGCCCCAACCCTGTCCTGCGTAACGCTCGGTGGCAAGAACACCTTCACCTTTGAAGTTCACGTAATCGACCAGCGCGTAGCATCCCATCGCCGTGCTGGCCACGCGATCGAAACGTTGCCGCACCTGCGCGCTGTCGGTTGCCCCGCTCTCCGCCAGCATTTTAGGCAGGGCCTGTTGTAGCCGCTTGACCAAAAATTCCGCCTGGAGATCGATGGTCCGGGCGAGGAAGGCGCGCAGTTCCTTCATCGGGGGGGACTGGGCGGCCTCGTTAAATTCCGCGCGCGTTTTCCATGGGCAACCCTCTTTGGCCGTCAAAATAGCCGGGGGTTTCGAACCGCGCGCGGCCGCGAATTCGATGAATTTCGGGAAGCTTTCTTCAAACGGGCCGCGCACGTCCTTCGGGTACCAGATGAAGTGCCCGATGCCGAGCGAGGCGAAGTTTTCTCCTGTGTTCCAGGAGGTGAGGCCCGCCAGGGTCCCGCCGCATTCATTTTGCCAGATGCGGTTGCCGATCCGGCGCGTTTCCGCTGGGGAAAGATTGATCGCGGCCATGCTCGCCCCGGCGCTCAGAAGCAGGATCGCCGCGGCCAGCGCCGTCGCGGGCCTCCGGGGCGATCGCGCGGGGAGGCTTGACGATCGAGGTTTCCGCTCTAGCGTGCCAATTCCCGCGGCGCCCAGACGCCAAATCCCAACCGCGCCCGGCCTCATTCTTCTTATGAAACGTCTCATTATTTGCATCACCACGGTATCCCTGGCTTCGATTTGTTTAGCGCAGGATAAACCCCAGCTCAAAGACCAAAAAGACAAGGCCAGCTATAGCATCGGCTACGACATCGGCGCTACTTTTAAGAAACAAAATATCGACCTGAATACCGATGCGCTGATGACTGGATTGAAAGAGGGACTCGCCGGCAAAGAGGGCACCCTCACCAAGGAAGAGCGCGACAAGACGCTGGAGGCGTTCCAAAAAGAAATGATGGAAAAACAAGTTGCCGCCAGCAAGGAAGCGGCCACCAAAAACGCGGCCGAGGGCGAAAAATTCCTGGCTGAGAACAAAAACAAAGAGGGCGTAAAGACCACCGCCAGCGGCTTGCAATACAAAGTGCTTAAGGAAGGTTCCGGCGCCTCGCCGAAGGAAACCGACACGGTGGTGACCAACTACAAGGGGACGCTG
>DASQLH010000303.1:0-3912 GCA_035630155.1 Chthoniobacterales bacterium | reverse complement strand
TTGGAAGGGGTGCCGGAAAACTCGCTCAATCGGGTGCCTCACCCATATCCCCGCCCCGAGCCCTCACTGGCGCTTCGCGTCCGTCTCTCCCAAGGGGAGAGAGAGTTCCTTCTCCCTGAGGGAGAAGGTTAGGATGAGGGTGCGACCTGGAACGCCCGAGATCGTCGCCGGACCTCGTCGCCCCTTTGTCATGGGCTTCTCCCTGGTCGATCCGCATACCCGGAGTTTCACTTCGCTTCACTCCGGGCTTTATTCCACCGCGCCCTTCGGGCGCTCCGATTTCATTCGTCGCTGATGCATCCTTCTCGGCTTAACTTTCATCTCGACGCGCAGGCCGCCGGCTCGCGCGCGCGAGCGGCGACGTTTCAGACGCTACACAACTAGGTGCGGCACGCACGCCGCTTTTCATGCCGGTCGGCACGCAAGCAACGGTGAAAGCGCAGTTGCCCCAGACGCTCGAAGACGCGGGCTCACAGATTCTGCTCGTGAACACTTATCACTTGTTGCATAGGTGTGCCTCCGTGTGAGTGCGCAAAAACTCTCGCTGAACTTGTGGACGCGCAACCGAAGCGTTCTGGGTAGCGCGCGGCTCGCCGTCGCGGACTTGTGGAAAGATTGTTTCGGCGAGACGCCTAGACCAACGCGCGAGACGCGCGCGCTACCCAGAATACCTGCCCAACGCACATCAGGCGAAACACATTAGGGGCTCAGCATCGCGCTATCATAGCGGCGGCTGCGCCCCGCCGTGAGGTCTACGACTTCGGCGCGTAGCACTCCTTGTTCCTGAGGATGAAGGCATTTAGCCGGTCGAGCACCCCCGAGCTGGCGTTGCGCGTGATGAAGTTGAAGGTCTCCGTCATGCCGTCGATCGGGTGAACATCCGCCAGCGCCAGGCCTCCCTCGACGTTCTTGCCGTATTTGTCGTGGAGGTATTGGTTGCTGACGTTTCCTTCCCCGAAGGCGTCGGCATTGTGGTTCGCGATGAGCGTCTTGACGATGTACTCCTGAGCGTGCGGCTGGTCCTTGGCGACCTCGTCGACGAACTGGATCGTGCAGTGGTGATAGCGCTTTTGCGCGTCGATATCCGCAGTCGATCCTCGGGTCACGACGATCTTTTTCCCCGTGAGCGTTTTGTAGTCATCGAACTCCGCTTTTTCGGCGGCCCGCACCAGCAGCGATCTTTCGACCTGAAAGTAGGCGTCGCTCCAAGAGCCGCCCGTACCCACAGGCCGATTAGCACGTTGCATGACGCCGGCTCCAGCGATGTCACACAGGTTCGCGTCCGGCAGTGTCCAGATGCCGTCGAACGGTTTCTCGATGGTCACGATCGCCAGTCCCAGGCTCTCGGCGAAGCGGGTCAGGAACGAGACGTCCAGACCGATGAGTTGTCCGGCCGCGTTCTTGTAGCAAACCGGAGCGAAGCCTCCGTAAGTGCAGACCGTCAATTGACCGGGGGTGAGGGTTGCGACCGCTGTCGTGTCTTTCGTCATCTGATCTCCTTGTGCGAGCCTCCAGAGCTGTGCCTGATCGTAAACGGGGTTCCGAAGATGGGCGAGCTTTTTCGGTCAAGTAACACGATCCATTTCCCATCAGGCAATGGCACCGGCGCGTCACGGCGTAACGAAATCGATCAAACATACCGTGCGACTTCTCCGCTTTGGTCGATCTTTGATTCATCGCTGATGCATCCTTCTCGGCTCAACTTTCATCTCGACGCGCAGGCCGCCGGCTCGCGCGCCCGGGCCGCGACATTTCAAACGCTGCATAACGAAGTGCGTACGCCGCTCTTCATGCCGGTGGGCACGCAGGCGACGGTGAAAGCGCAGTTGCCGCAAACACTGGAGGACGCGGGCTCGCAAATCCTGCTGGTGAACACTTACCATCTGCTCCTGCGTCCGGGGCCGGAAGTCTTCCGCCGCACGGGCGGCATCCATGGTTTCATGAGTTGGAATCGCGCGGTCCTGACTGATTCGGGCGGATTCCAAATCTTCTCGCTGCCGCATTCGCGCGCCATGAGCGAAGAGGGGGCTGTCTTCCAGAGCTATCTGGATGGGCGAACAATTTTGCTCAGCCCCGAGGTGAGCGTGGAAACCCAGAAGGCGATCGGCAGCGACATCATGATGGCGCTCGATCATTGCATCGCCTCGACCGCGGACGAAGCGACGGCGCGAGAGGCAATCGAGATCACCCATCGCTGGGCGGCGCGCAGCCTCGCGGCGCGGGGCGATTCGCGGCAATCGATCTTCGCCATCGTGCAAGGCGCGCTCTTTCCGGAGTTGCGGCGGGAAAGCGCGGCTCAGTTGAGCGAAATGCCATTCGACGGTTATGCGATCGGCGGCCTCGCCGTCGGCGAGGCCAAGAACGAGCGCGAAGAAATGTGCGAGTTCACGGCGCAGCTTCTCCCGCCCGACAAGCCGCGCTACCTGATGGGCGTCGGCACCCCGCTCGATATCCTCGAAGCGGTCCATCGTGGCGTGGACATGTTCGATTGCATCATGCCGACGCAACTGGCGCAGCGCGGCGCGGTCTTCACCTCGCGCGGCTTTCTGCAAATGCGCCGCGGCGTTTACAAATACGCGGATGAAAAGCTCGATCCCGCCTGCGACTGCCCGACCTGCCGGCGTTACTCGCGCGCTTATCTGCATCACCTGACGAAGACCGGCGAGACGCTCGGGTGGCAGTTGCTCGGCAAACACAATCTGCATTTCTACCACCAGCTCATGCGCGAAATCCGCGAAAGCATCCTGGCCGGGCGTTTCCTCGAGCTGTATCAGGAGAAGCGCGCTTTCCTCCACGAATCGGACATGGACAATCCGATTCGCGAACAAAAATCGAAGCGGCCGAAATCGACCAAGCTGGGGGACTACGAGGTGCATAAGGCGTGGGAAGGTTTTGCCAGCATCCGCCAGATTTCGTCGGGCGAGATCATGCATTCGCGCACGGCGCCCATGGAGGAAGCGACCCGGCTATACGTCGAGCAATCAAACCTGGCCGGGCGTCTGGGGCTCCTGGTGAACGAAGAGCCGGAGAGCGCGGAACCGCTCGCGATTTGGGACGTTGGACTCGGCGCCGCGGCGAACGCGATGGCGGCCATCAATTGCTACGAGGAGCAGGCGGCGCTCGGACCAGTGCGGCCAATGCGCATCATCAGCTTCGAAAACGATCTCGATTCGCTTCGCCTCGCGTTTCGGCACAATCGCGATTTCCCTTATCTGCGTCACAGCGGCCCGGCCGCGATCCTGACCGATGGCCATTGGCAATCGCGCCAGCATCCGGGTTTGAGCTGGCGGTTGTTGCCCGGCAATTTTCTCGTGACCATGCAGCAGGCCGCTGCTCCCCCGGATCTCATCTTTTACGATATGTTCTCGACGAAGACCTCCGGCGATCTCTGGACGTTCAACGCGTTTCGCCAGGTCTTCGAAGCCTGCGCCGGCCGGGCGGCCGAGCTTTTTACTTACACCTGTTCAACGGCCAACCGTGCCGCGCTCCTCGCTGCTGGCTTCTTCGTGGCGAAGGGCCGCAACGCCGGAGAAAAGCTGGAGACCACGATCGCGCTTACTCCCGCGGCCTTTCATTCTCCGCTCGCGCAGCAACGCGAGATGCTCGCGAGCGATTGGCTCGAGAAATGGAACCGCTCCGCCGCCAAGTTTCCAGCGGAGATCGATGCCTCCCAGCATAAACATTTCGAGCAATTGATTCGCGACCACGAACAATTTCGAAATTCCGCGCAGGCCGAACGTCTCCCTTTCGCCATCAGAAATTCGGAGTGACTGCGGACTTGCCTCGCCTGCCGGGAATCGGCATAACGGCGGTCCCGCTGCCACATCGAATGAGGTGGCAGCTGAAACAACAACAAGAAAGGATAACGTTATGGCTGATGAGAATGCCGGCAAAAAGCCGGATCAAGAGGGC
>DASQLH010000302.1:0-4496 GCA_035630155.1 Chthoniobacterales bacterium | reverse complement strand
CGCCGGATGGCCGCCGCGTGGGTGAGAGTGGGCGCGCTGGACGAGGGGTTCACGGTTGAGCCGTGGCCGACGATGAGGAGCGCGCTGGACGAATTGGGAAGCACGAGGAAAACGTCGAACGCCCAACGCCGAACGTCCAATCCCGAATTAAAGGCACCATTCGGCCAGGCTCTTTCTGCCATTCGACATTGGGCGTTCGGCGTTGGACGTTTTCTCCTGAATCGCTAACTTCATTCCAATGCGTTACCGCACCTACAAAAATACCGACCTCCGCGTGAGCGAAGTCGGCTTCGGGCTTTGGACGATCTCAACGGGCTGGTGGGGGCAATTCACCGAAGGCGAGGCGATCGCGCTCATGCACAAGGCGCTCGATCTCGGGGTCACCCTGTTCGACGCCGCCGACACTTATGGAAATGGGCTGAGCGAAGAACTGATCGCAAAAGCGTTTCCGAACCAGCGCGATGAGATCGTCATCGCCACCAAGGTCGGCTACGATTTCGTCACGCACGGCGACTCGCGTGGCCGCGGTCAGCGTGAGATCCCCCAGGATTTTTCCCCGGAAGCGATTGTGCGGGCGACCGATGCCGCGCTCAAGCGCCTCAAGACCGACCGGATCGACTTGCTCCAACTGCACAACATTCGGATGGAGCAGGTGTATGACGATGCGGTCTGGACCACGCTTGAGAAACTTCAGGCGAACGGGAAGATCCGGTATTACGGCATCGCGCTCGGGCCGGCCGTCGGCTGGCTTTACGAAGGCGTGAACTGCATCCGGGAACGGAACGTAACCAGCGTCCAGCACATCTATAATCTGCTCGAGCAACATCCGGGACGGGCCATGCAGGAGGCCGCCACCGCGGCCGGAAAGGACACAATGTTCCTGATCCGCGTGACGCATTCTTCCGGCATGCTCGAGGGGAAATACACCGCCGAAACCGTTTTCCCGCCGAACGATCACCGGAATCATCGGCCCCGCAGCTGGCTGCTCAACGGTGTGAAGAAGATCGATCGTCTTCGGTTCCTGGAAAATTCCGAGCGGACCCTCGGCCAGGCCGCGCTGCAATGGCTGCTCGCCGACGAACGCGTCGCCTCGACGCTGCCGAACATTTACGAGGAAGCGCAGCTCATCGAATTCGCGAAAGCGCCGGAATGTCCACCGCTCACGAGCGAGGAGATGGAAAAAATCGCTGAGCTCTACGCGGAAAATTTCGGGGTGGAGCGCGAAGAGCCGAAGTTCAAAGGCACGATGGAATTGCCGGAGCCTGCGGAAGCGGCCGCGGTTTAGGCTCCGCTTATGATCTAGCTCGACCGGCACGAGGGCGTGCCGGCTCCAATTCGCGGCATTCTCCTTTGGAGACGGCCTGCCCTCAGGCCGTTGGGAACCAGCGGCGATTCTAATCCCCATCTTCTTCTTCCACCGGCTCTGCGCGCCTGATCGGCGTTCCGCCCGGTTCCGGGGTCCTTCGCCGCTTGTTCCCGGTTTCCTTCTCTTTGTAAATTTCCTTTAAAATCATCCCAATCATCGGCGCGGCGTGCGATCCGCCGTGGACGTCGGCGCCGACATCCCCTTCGTAAAGGGCGGCGAACGCGAGCTGCGGCTTCTCCGCCGGGACGAACCCCGCAAACCACGCCGCGGTCCGCTCCTTGTTCTTCGGTCCCCATTGAGCTGTCCCGGTTTTCCCCGCGACAGCCACGCTTTCCAAGCTCGCTTGATGAGCGGTGCCGGCCCCGCCACTCACTGCATTGACCAGGCCTACTCGCAATTGCTCCAGCGTGTCCGCCGAGGCGCCGAGCGTCTTTTTCTCGCGCACCTGGAATGCGGTCACAATTTCGTTATCGACCGTCTGCACCTGTTGCACGAGGCGCATCTGATAGAGCGTCCCGCCGTTGCCGATGACCGCCATGGCCTGCGCCACCTGGAGCGGCGTCGCCTCCGTGTCGCCTTGTCCGATCGATAGATTAGCGATGTCGCCGTTGAGTATTTTTCGGCCGTGGGTCGCTTTCATATATGGGTCGGTCGGGATGCGGCCTTCGACTTCGCCGCGCAACGGAATCCCACATTTCACTCCGAAGCCAAGCCGGTGCGCCCACTCCTGAATCGGCTCGGCCCCGATCTTGATCCCGACCTGATAAAACCAGGTGTCGCAGGATTCCGTCAGCGCCTGCACGAAATTCAACGGGCCGCGGTCCGTCTTCTTCCAATTGCGAAAGGTGAGGTTGCCGATCTGGATCGACGGCCAGCAATGGTATTCCTCATCGGCCCGGACCAGTCCGCTCTCCAAGGCAGCAATGCCGACCGCGACCTTGAAAACCGATCCGGGCGGATACGACGAGCGGAACGCGCGCGGCAGCAGCGGGATGTTCGGATCGTCCTGCAGCGCCTTGAATCGCTCGGCGGAAATCGTCGGCGTGAACGCGTTCGGATCGTAATTGGGCCAGGAAGCCATCGCCAAGATGTCGCCCGAGTTTGGCTCGGTAAAAACAATTGCACCCCGCTTCGCTTTCGCCTCGAGCGCTTTTTCCGCGAGCTCCTGCAAACGCAGATCGAGCGTCGTCACCACGGTGTGGCCCGGCACCGGCGGAGTCGTTATCTTCTCGGAAGTTTTGCGGCCGTCTTTGTCGAAGGTGATTTTGTATTCGCCGCGTTTTCCGGTCAGGACCTGGTTGAACGTTTGCTCGAGCCCTTCGCGCCCCTCCGTTTCCGGCCAGAGCACTTCGTGATTGTCGATGATTCCATCCGGGTTCCGGCCGGTTTTCCCGGCGTAGCCGATGATTTGCCCCGCGAGCCGGCCATTCGGATAGGCGCGCACATAGTATGGACGCAGGGCCATGCCCGCGGGTAAACGCGTCTTAATGCTCTCCGATTCGTTCGCGGTCAGGTTCTGCGCGATCTCGAACGGGAGGATCCCGCGATTGCGGTAATGCCGCTTAATCAGGTCGTCCGAAATCCTGAGTTGCCGCCCCAGCAACTTCTCGGCTGCCTGGATTTTTTCGTGGGCGAAAGCGAGCAATTGCGGATCGGAAAAATCGAGTGGCGTGGGGTAACTGATCGCCAGGTTATAGCTCAGGCGATTTTGCGCCAACGGCAGACCGTTCCGGTCGGTGATCAATCCACGCGGCGCGGGAATATCCAGGACGTAGGTGCGGGCCAGCTTCTGCGTCTCGAAGGTCGGGACGATTGTCTCTTCAAACGGCGTCGTGGCCGGAGCAGGGGAAGGCGTTTCAGATTGCGCGACGAGGCGCGGAACGGCCAGACCGAAATGGGCCAGGAAAAAAAGCAGACGCGCACGCGGTGAATCGACCAAAAACACTGCGCAAACTTGGAGGCCGCGCTGTAATCGACAAGCGGAAATAACGCCCTGCTATCTGGTCCCGTCGCGGGCGACCCGCTCAAATTTCAACATCTGGAAAAATGGATCGCTCATCTCGAATGAATCCGGAGTGACGCGCCGGTAGATCCCTTCGGCATTTGGCCGGCCCAGGTCGGAGGTCGCTTTCCAATTGCCGTCGCGTGCCGCGAAAATGCCTTCGTCCGCATTTTCAAACACGATGTGGAAGGAAAGGTCGGGTCGAATCTCCCAGGTCGCGTCCCAGTTCAGTCCGAGGAGAAAGGTCGTGGCTCGCCATTTGCCGACGATTGGTTTATCCGCCACACGTTCGCCTCCGGCACGCCGGTAACTCAGCGCAATCCGGAGATCCGGCGTATACCAATTGAGTTGGTCGTCCGAGGGGAAAGTGTACGTCGCCGTGGACCACGTCCCCTTTTTTGTGTCCTTCACTTTGGCCGTGCCCTCTTTCAATTCGAGCAAGCCGTCGCTATCCATGAATTTCCGGAAAGTGTATCGGCCCACGCGGTCCAGGGAGAATTCCACATGCACGTCCGCGTCGAGTATTGTGGTCACGTAAGCCCACTTCCCGATCAGGGCGGGATCGAGCGCAGCCGCGGGTGCCGGCGGAGGGGCGGAGGGAGTTTGTTTGGCGCCACTCCAAGGCCGCCAGACGAAAAGGGAAATCGCGGCCAGAACGACGGCTCCCGCTGGAATAATCCACCGCCATGGCTTGGGCGAAGCAGTTAGGCGCGTCGTTTCCGGGGCTGGCTTTGGGCCCGCGGCGATCGTTCCTTCGTGCTGAAGGATGGCTTTGATTTTCGCCGCGATTTCATGGAGCCGCTGTTCCAAGGGAGGCGTGAGCGCATCGAGCCAGTGAATGTTTGAAAGAAAAAACTGTAACGATAGCGCAGGAACAACATCCTCCACGCGGATCGGGACGATGGTCACGCCCTGGCTCGCGGCTAATTCGACTTCACGGGCGATTTGGCGGGACGTGTTCGCGTGCTCGGAAAAGACCAGAATCATCACGCGGCTCGCCTGCATGGCTTCGACAATGGCAGCGCCCCAATTGGCTCCGGCGGGCACGTCGCGAGGGGCGACCCAGCACCGAATCCCATTCGCCTCGAAGGTGGCGCAAACCGCGTCGGCCACCGCTTTGTCCTTGCT
>DASQLH010000301.1:0-6977 GCA_035630155.1 Chthoniobacterales bacterium | reverse complement strand
GGATCAACATAGGGGGTATCTAGTACAACGGCGGCGCGGCCAGATAAAGACGATTATCATCTAAAACATGGTGTCGCCTTTTTCGAGGTGCTACCAATTCACCCGCAGTATGGAGGAATCACTTGGACGCGAGATGACCGGCAGCCTCGATCGCGCCCGGCGCGCCCTCACGCTTCGCCGGGCAGAGATCCTGGCCGCCGTCATTTTACTCCTGATGGCCCTGAACCTGGTCACCGTCACGGCGCGCAAAAGCATTACCGCGGACGAGGTCGTGCTCATTCCTTCGGCCTACTACGCTCTCGTCACGAATGAGGTGCAGCTCATTCCGCAGCATCCGCCTCTCTCTAAACTGCTCGCCGGTTTGCCGCTGTTGTTGATTCAACCGAATGAACTCCCGTCCGCGCAAATCAATCCATCAGCGCGTCCGCAGGATATCGAATGGGCCTACATCATGCGCTTCTGGCAGGACAATCGAGTAAACGTCGAGGCCATCTGTTTCTGGGCGCGCATGCCGATGGTCGCTCTCACGCTCGCCCTGGGTCTCCTGCTCTTTGTCTTCGCCCGGGAGCTATTCGGAGATCGCGCCGCGCTCCTGGCTCTTTTCCTTTTCGCGCTCGAACCGACCGTGCTCGCGCACGGACGCGTCGTCCAGACCGACATTCCCGCCGCGTTCGGCCTTCTGCTCAGCGTCTATACCCTCTACCGCTATCTCCGTGGGCCCAGCTGGAAGCGCGCGCTGGAAGTTGGCGCCGCGGCGGGAATCGCCATGCTCGCCAAGTACTCGATGGTTGTCCTCGGACCGATTCTGCTCGTCTTCTTCCTGGTCTTGCTCTGGAGACACAAAGATCGTCGGCCCGTTGTCGGGCATGCGTTGCTGGCGATGCTTGCGCTCATCCTGGCGATCAATGCCGGTTATTTTTTCCACCACCGGCCTTTCAATCCAGGGGACGCGCAGTGGATCGCCAATTGTTTTCCCGCGTCGAGCGGGCTGGTCTCCGCCTCGGTCCGAATCCTGAGATTAATCCTGCCGACCGATTTTGTGATGGGTGTGTATTGGCAACTGCAACACAGTCACGAAGGTCACCCCGCCGGGTTGCTCGGGATGTACAGCTTGCATGGCTGGTGGTATTACTTCCCCGTCGCCTTTGCGCTGAAAACTACGATCCCCTTCCTTCTCCTCTCGATAGCTTCATTGCTCTGGGCCCTGAACAGACTGATTCGCAGGAGAGAGACAACGCTCCTCGTTCTGCTGGTTCCCTTCGCTCTTTACACTGCTCTGTTGATGGCGAGTCCGCTCAACATAGGCGTTCGATACTACCTCCCGGCGTACGTGTTCCTCCTGATCCTCTCCGGCACGCTCCTCGATGCACTCTTCCGAGCAACGACCGGACGCATCGCGGCAGTAGCAGCAGGTGTTGTCGCGCTCGCCTGGACATCATTTGAGACTTTGCGCATCTATCCGAACTACATGCCGTACCTGAACCAGTTCGCCTCCGCCCGTCCGCATTGGTGGTATCTCTCCGATTCGAATGTCGAGTGGGGCGACGACGCCCGGGAGCTCGCGGCCTATTTGCGGGCGCGCGGCGAGACGCGAGTGCGGGCCATGCTGCTGGGCGGGTTTGCTACCCTCGATTTCTACGGCGTAAACTACCAGGACGCACTCGCGCCCACCACGGAGCCGCCACCGCGTTACACCGCGCTCGGCGCCAGCTTCCTGAACGGCTCCACCGTGCCGCCTTACGAGGTGCAAGGGAAGCGGGTCTCGGACGAAATCAGGGTAAATACCTTTCGCGCTTTCCGTCGTCGCACACCTGAAGCAGTGATTGGAAACTCCATCTACCTCTATCGCAATTACGACTAGCCGCGCACTCTGGTCACGGCTCTGGCGGTTGATTGTACTGGCTGCCATCGCCGGGGCAGTCTGTTCGTTTTATGTGAAAGTGGCGCAGAATCCTCCCGGCTATTACATCGACGAGGCGTCGATTTCCTACAACGCGCATCTGATTTCTCAGACGGGCCGCGATGAAACGGGCACGGCGTGGCCGCTCTACTTCCGCGCTTTCGGCGACTACAAGAACCCCGTCTATATCTATTTGCTGACCGGGATCTATTACCTGACCGGTCCGAGTGTCCTGGCGGCGCGAATTTTGAGCGCGACCGTTGGTATCCTTGCCGCGCTCGCGCTTGGTCTTTTGGGATGGCGCTTAACAAGAAAACGGGAAGTCGCCTGGCTGGTGACGCTCCTGGCGCTGGTGACGCCCTGGCTTTTCGAAATGAGCCGCATGGTCCTGGAAGTCGCGCTCTATCCTTTGGTGCTGGCGCTCTTCCTCCTCTCCGCGCACAGAGCGTCAACGCGCTCCCGCTGGTCGCCATGGGATGTCACCTCTCTGGCTCTTACGCTGGCACTCGCTACCTACACCTATTCGGTGGGCCGATTACTTGGAACGCTGCTGGCCTTTGCGCTTTGCCTTCTCGCCTCACGCGCGCGCCTTCCCGGTCTTTTAGCGACATGGGCTCTCTACCTCTTGAGCCTCGTTCCGCTTGTGGCCTTCAATCAAAACCATCCGGGTGCCCTCTCCGCCCGCTTCCATCTCATCACCTACTTCGATCAGCAGACACCTTATTGGAAATTGGCGTGGAAGTTCGTCCGGCAATTTGTCGGCAATCTCAACCCTTGGAAACTCTTCGTTACGGGCGACCCGAATCGCGAACAGATCACTCACCTTTACGGCACGCCGTTGCTCCCGCTGGCCGCCGGTCTTCTTATCGTCCTCGGCCTTTGGCTGATCTTTCGCCGTTATCGACAGGCGGCCTGGTGGCGTTTCCTCCTTTTCTGCCTCGCTGCTTCCATTCTGCCGGCGGCGCTCACGAAGGAAGCAGTGCATATGCTTCGGCTGTCGCCTTTCATGGTCTTCCTTCTGGTGCTGACCATTCCCGCGCTCGATTTCCTCCTCGCTGAAGGGCGCCGCATCCATCGTCAAATCCTGGGAGCTCTCGCGCTCCTGCTCTTGCTCCAGGCGGTAATTTTCCAATGGCAATTTTACGACCGTTCGCACTCCAGGAGGCGGCTTCGGCAGTTTGATAACGGCTATCCGGAACAAATCTTCGTGCGCGCCCTGGCTCAGCCCGCCCGGCCGATTTATCTGGCCGACGCGCCCTGGATTCCCGGCTACATCCAGGCCTACTGGAACGCGACCCTGCGCCAGGTGCCGATCTCTACATTCGTGCTCTTGCCACCCGACGAGCCCGTTCCGGCAGAGGGCATTGTGATTGGCACGGAAGAGAATTGCCTCAGGTGTCTCGTGCTCGCGACCTGGGAGTACTACACTCTCTACCAGGCCCGAGGCGCGCCGCCGCCACGCGAGCCGCTGCCGAAAGAGGCCTTTCGCGCGAGCATCCAGATGCTCTCTGCCCCCAACGGTCTCCAAACTGGACAAAAGGCGACTTACCGGATCCTTGTTACGAACAGGAGCAGCGTTGTTTGGCGGGGCCGTGATCGAGGTGGGGATCGCTATCAGGTTGCGCTCGGCAACCATTGGGTCGTTCCGGATGGGAAAGTGGTCGTTAATGATGATGGCCGCGCGGCTCTTTTCCGTGACCTCAAACCCGGAGAGCAAACTGAGTTAAAGCTCATTGTGAATGCCCCCAAAATACCGGGAGATTACGTTCTCGAACTCGACATGTTGCAGGAAGGAGTTTCCTGGTTCGGGTTGCTCGGATCACCGACATTGCAGGTCCCCGTGCGCGTCGAATGATCGCAGCCATCTTTCTTCTCGGCGGAATGCTTTTCGGGGTGGCGCTGGTCAGGCGCGTGTTCGGCGCCCATCTTAACCACGCCGAGCAGGCGCTCTGGGGGTTGGTGGTCGGCTGGACGCTGACGACGGCCGCCACTTACGGACTCGCGCGGCTCTTCGGCCACTTGTCGCTGGCTGTAGCGCTCGCGGTCCTCGTCGCGATCTGGCTGGCCGGGGTCTTCCTTTGGCTCACGACCATGCGCATCTTCGCCAACTCTCGATCGCGTCCGCGACTTTGGCGCAAAGACTACGCGCCTCTGCTCGCGCTGCTCTGCCTTTTCGCCCCTCTCTACTTCGCGCTCTTTCGCACTCACATGCTCCAGCCCGGCATTGACGGCGGTCTTTATTCGGGTGGCAAGAGCGCGCTTTACGACATGGCGTTTCATGCCGCGATCACCAACTCTTTCCTCTTCGGCGCGAACCTTCCTCCCATTTATACGCCGATGCCGCCCGCGCCGCTTCTCTATCCATTCCTGCCCGATTTCCAGACGGCCATTCTCGTCACGCTCGGGATGGACCTGCACACCGCCCTGGTCGCCACCGCGGTCCCTCTCGCGCTCGCCGTGACCGGTATCTTTTACTTGTTCGCGCTCCGGTTACTCTCTCTGGCACCGGCCACCATGGAGTTGCGTCCCCGGCTCTCCGCCTTCCTCGCCGTGGTTCTTTTTCTCTTCAATGGGGGTCTCGGCTTCATCGACTTCTTTCGGGACTGGCGCAGCAACGGAGAGAGTTTTGTCGCCTTCTGCGCCGTCCTGCCAAACAACTATGCCAACCTTGCCGAGAAAGGGATTTTCTGGACGAACATCATCGCGGACGGGCTGCTTCCCCAGCGGACCAGTCTCTTCGGAATACCGCTGACCCTGATCATCTTCACGCTCTTTGCCATTTTCTGGCGAGACAGCGTCGCGACGACGGCGAAGTCCAGTGATTGGCGATTGTTGCTCGGCGCCGGTTTACTGGCCGGCGTCCTTCCGGCTTTCCACATTCATTCGTACGCGGCGGTCGGCCTTGTGAGCGGCACTCTCTTTCTTCTTCGCCCCCGCCGCGTCTGGCTCGCCTTTTGGTTGCCCGCGGTTTTACTCGCTCTGCCTCAATTGACCCAGCTGGCCAGCCACGCAGTGGCGTCTGGCTTTCCTCATTTCCAGCTCGGCTGGCGCGGACATAACGAACCGAGCTGGCTGCTCTTCTGGCTGCGCAACGTCGGCCTCCCCACGCTCTTGATCATTCCCGCCTGGTTCTATGCGCCACGCCCGCTCCGCCTGTTCTACCTCCCCTTCCTTGCCCTGCTCGTTCTTAGCCTCCTTTTCATCTTCTCGCCTAACGACTACGACAACCTCAAGCTGATGTACTATTGGTACGCGGCTACCTGCGTTCTCGTCGCGGGTTGGCTGGTCGGCCTGGCCTCGAGGCGTCGCTGGCTGCTCCCCGTCGGCCTCGCGGGCCTTGTCTCCGTCGCCTCAGGCGTTCTCGCGCTGACGTACGAATTGCAAAACAGGAGCCTGATGTTCAGTCGCGACGAAGTGGCGGCTGCGGCTTTCGTCCGCGAAAACACCGCGTCCCGTTCGCTCTTCCTCACTGCGCCGAGCCTTCACCAGCCCGTCCTGAGTCTGGCGGGGCGGCCCATCGTCCGCGGCGCCACCGCCTGGCTTTGGAGCCATGGCTATCCCTTTGCCGAGCGCGAAGCGGACGTGCGCGCGATTTATTCGGGCCGGAACGATGCACGGGAGCTGCTCCGCTATTACTGCGTCGAGTACATCTATCTTGGTTCTCGCGAGCGGACCGACCTCAATGCCGATCGCGATTTCTTCGAGCGAACATTCCCGCGCGTTTATCACACCGGTGAGATCACTATTTATGATGCACGTGAGGGTGGCTCCAACCCGGCGCGGTGGCTCGACGGCTACCCGCCGCGCGAATATGCCGCCCGGGTCGACCGCAATCCATTCCAGCCCCTGGTCGAGTTTCCGGAAATTGGTTACGCGCTTTATCGCCATCACAAGGTCCTGCACGGGCGAGCGCCGCGTTACGGTGAATTCATGATGGACTTGCGGGAAATGGGCCGCGGTGTTTATCCAGGCGCGGCCAACTGGCGGGAGGTGTTGGAAGCAAACCAGCGGAAGCTGACCGAGGCGTGGACGGAGCGCGTTGAATTCAAGGAGCAATATGGCGCGCTCACGGATGAGCAATATGTCGCCGCGCTTTATGCGAACGCCGGCGTCGAGCCCTCCAAGCGCGAACGTGCCGAGCTAATCGGAGCGCTGGCCAGCGGAAAGGAGACACGCGCCTCCGTCCTGCGACGTGTCAGCGCCGACCCGCAATTCTTCGCGCGCGACTACAACGCGGCCTGCGTGCGCCTCCACTACTTCGGTTATCTTCGGCGCGATCCCGAGGATGACTTTTGGCTGCGCAACCTGGACCGAACACGCGATTATCGCAGCATCACTCGCGCTTTCCTGGAGTCGGACGAATACAAAGCCAGGCGTCCGTAACGGACGACAGCGGATGTGATGCAGTGCGGTTGCGCGAGGGGAGGTTCGGCGGGAGCTTGCGCACTTAGACGGAGATCAAAAGCATGCATTGGAAAATCCTGACTCTTTCGCTCGCTCTGGCCGCTTCTGCTTTAGCCCAGACAACGCCGACTCCGGCCACCACGAGCGCCAAACGGCCGTTCACCTTCGAAGACATGATGAAGCTGAAACGCGTCGGCGGAGCGGTGCCCTCGCCCGATGGCAAGTGGGTCGTATTCGACGCGGTCGATGTCGATCTCGAGGCGAACACCAGGATTTCGCACCTCTGGATTGTTCCCGCAGCGGGCGGCGAGGCGCGCCGTTTGAATCAGACGCCCCACCACGAGGAGCGCCCTCGTTTTTCGCCGGAAGGCAAACAGCTCATCTGGACTTCGAAGGCGACCGACCCAACCCAGATCTGGATGTGCAACTTCACTCCGGAGAGCGGCGGACTCGACGGCCAGCCGCATCAGGTCACGAATATTTCCACGGGAGCGGACGGCGCCATTTGGTCGCCAGACGGCAAGAACATCGTGTTCGTCTCGTCCGTTTATCCGGATGCGAAAGACGACGCCGAGAACAAAAAGCGCGATGAGGAGCTGGCCAAAAGCAAGGTGAAGGCAAAGGTGTTCACCAAACTGCTCTATCGGCATTGGTCTTCCTACACGGAATTCAA
>DASQLH010000300.1:0-2958 GCA_035630155.1 Chthoniobacterales bacterium | reverse complement strand
CTCCAGACCGCCGAACCAAAAACGACGGCGGTTTGTAAACCGCCGCTCCTTGACGCGCAGCCTCCTTCCGCACGAGACTCGCAATTCCGATGCGCACCTTCGGCGGATTTATTTCTAACGGGCAGCTCCTTTATGGAGAAGTGCGCGACGAAGCTGTGCACGTTCTGGCCAAGCCATATTGGCTCGGCCTGGAATTTACCGGCGCGGTGATCCCGCTTCGCGAATTGGAAATCACCATTCCGGTCGCGCCGAGCAAGCTCATCGCGGTCGGTTTGAATTACGCGGATCACATCGCGGAAATGAAGCGAACGCCGCTCGGCACTCCGCTGATCTGGTTCAAAGCGCCGACTTCCCTCCTGCCCCACGAGGGGACCATCGAGATCGCGTTCCCCGAACATCAAACGCATTTCGAAGTCGAGCTCGCCATCATTATCGGCGCACGCACGAAAGATGCCGGCCTCGAGAGCGCGCTCGAGCATGTCTTCGGCTACTCCATCGGCGAGGACATCAGCGATCGAGATCTGCAAACAGCGGAAAAGCAATTCGCGCGGGCCAAGTCATTCGATACTTACACGCCCATCGGTCCGTTCGTTTACACCGATGTCGATGTGAGCGATCTCCCGATCACCCTGCGCCAGAACGGCGAGGTGAAGCAGGAGGCGCGCACCAGCCAGATGATTTATCCCGTCGCGGAAATCGTCTCGTTCGCCAGCCAATCGCTGACGCTTTTGCCGGGCGACGTCATTCTTACGGGAACACCGTCCGGCGTCGGCCCGATTCGGGAAGGCGACCAACTCGAGGCGCGGATCGGCGACTGGCCGCCATTGCGCAATTCGGTGGCGCAAGCACGGGCCGTTAAAAAATAATGCTTCCCTCGCGCAATTTCCTGACCCTAAGCTACATCCCACAAGGACGGGTGATGCGAACTAAAATAGTGGCCCCGACCATGATCCGAAACGTCGATATGACAAACGCGAAAGTTTTTCTCGACTAGCACTTATCTCATTGAGGAGGATAACCAACTCATCGATTCGAGCCCGGGAAAACTTTCCAAACAACCCTATGAAAACACTGCTAATCGCCAGCCTCTGCTCCGTCACTCTCGCGCTGACCTCGTTCGGCCAAACCTCGCCACCGCCCACGAGCACCAGTCCGGCGGCGGTCACCACTCCCGCGGCGCCGGCGATCAGTCCGGCTGTTCCGCCCGCGACCACGGGCGTTTCGCCGGTCACTGGCATCTCCCCGGTCACTGGGATGACCCCGGCCACGGCGATTTCGCCTGCCATTGGAGTTTCGCCTGCCATTGGAGTTTCGCCTGCGATTGGAGTTTCGCCTGCCACGACGACAACCACCACCGGAGTTTCGCCCGCGCCGGGCGGCTCACCCACTCCTGCCGCTGAGGCTCCTGAAACTGAGTTCGACAAGAATTTTTTCATCCACAACTTCAAAGCAGGCGGCCCAATCATGTGGCCGATTCTCGTGGTCTCGATCGTCGCTCTGGCGGTGGTCCTCGAACGCATTTTCTGGTGGCTGGGCCGCTGGATGCGCCGCGACCCCAAACGAATTGAAAAGGTATTTACCGCCATCGAGGTAGGCGATTTGGCGGAAGCGTCACGACTCTCCCGCGATTCGCGCGATCCGGTTTTGCGGATGCTCTGGAATGGCTTGAATCACCAGCACGCGTCGCTTCAGGGCGCCTTGCAGGTCGCCGCGGGCATCGAAATCAAGCGGGCGGGACGGTTCCTTGTGGTCATGGATACGCTGGTCACGCTGGCGCCTCTGCTCGGCTTGTTGGGCACGATCGTCGGTCTGATGAAGGCGTTCGGCTCACTCGGAAACGAAGAGCTGGCGGTAGTAACGGTGACGGGCGGTATCGCGGAAGCCCTCATCGCCACGGCAGCCGGTCTCGGCATCGCCATCTTTGCGCTAATTCCCTTTAACTTTTTCACTTCCCGCGTGTCTAACTTAGAGTTCGAACTGCAGACGGCTGCGACGAACCTTGAAGTTATGTTGGAAGCACAAGGAAAGGCAGGACACGCGGACGTGGAGGTCCCGGGAACAACGCCCAGCTCCGCCACCCGGTCGTCTATCTAAAGCCCCATGCAGATCCCTTCACCCATCGCAAAGAAACACGCGCGGATCGAGATCATCCCGTTGATCGACATCATGTTCTTTCTCCTCGCGAGCTTCATGATGGTGAGCCTGAGCCAGGTGACGATGAAGGGTATGAAAGTGAATTTGCCGTTCGGGGCGTCTGGTGAGACGCAATCGAAGAAGGATTACATCAGCTTGTCCGTGGACAAGGATGGCCTGTATTATTTCGACAAGGAGCCGATCGCCCTCGAAGCGATCCATGGAAAGCTGGTCCAGATTTATCGCACCAACCCGGACGCGAAGGTATTTATCCGGGGGGATGCTGAAGCCGTTCACGGGAATGTGACCCGAATGCTGGACCAGATCCGTGCCTCCGGATTCAGCAAACTTTCGTTTGAGATCAAGAGCAAAGCCGGCGCCGGCGTCGGCCCGGGAAGATAAATAAGAATGAAGGGACCTGGACCACTTCTCTATCGTCCGCCACCGAGGTGGCAGGCCGTGGCCGCTTTTGGCGGCGCCCTGGCGATTCATTTCGCGGCTATCGCCATTGCCGCCATCCGGCCGCAAGAACCAATCATGGATCTGACGGACATCCCCGAGGCGGTTGTCGAGATGTCGATCGAAACTCAACAGGAGCCGCCGCAACCCACACCCCCGCCGGAGGAAGAGCCTCCGCCGCCACCGCCGCCGGAAGCGATTCCCGAAGAGCAGCCGGAATTCGTGGAGGAAAAGGCAACGCCTCCGCCCAAGCGGACACCTTCCGACAAGCCTGTTGCGCCCATCGCGAAACCGAAACCGGTGGGACCGGTCGGGCCGATGTCGATGTCTTCCGCCAAAGCCGTCGCGGTTAGCGCGCCGAGACCG
>DASQLH010000299.1:0-25131 GCA_035630155.1 Chthoniobacterales bacterium | reverse complement strand
GGCGGCAGACCCATCGCGAGCAAAACATGCGACGCGACCACCGAGCCGACCATGCAGGCCGAGCCGCTCGAGGCACAAACGCCTTCGAGGTCGAGCGCCATCAGAATCGTCTCCGAGCTCAGGCCGGCGAAGCTCGCGTTCAACGTATTGGCGAGGCGGGGCGCGCGTTCGCCATTCTGCGTCGCGGCGGGAAATGTTTCCGCGATGCGTTCCCACAAGCGATCGCGCAAAGTTTGCTGGCGTTCCTGTTCCTGCGCGCGGTCTCGCAACGTCCATTCCGCGGCCGCGGCCATTCCGGCGATCGCCGGCACATTCTCAGTTCCCGGCCGGCGCTGGTTTTCGTGCGTCCCACCGAATTGCACGGCCTCGATCGGCACGCCCGCGCGCAGATAAAGCAGCCCGGCGCCCTTTGGCCCATAAAACTTGTGCGCCGCGAAACTGGCGGCGGTGAGTCCGCTCTCGCTCAAACGCGTTTCCACTTTGCCGAAGGACTGCACCATGTCGCTGTGCAGGAGCACGCCGCGCTCGCCGCAAACAGCCGCCAGTTCCGCCATCGGCTGAAGGATGCCGGTTTCGTTGTTCGCCGTCATGATGGAAACGAGAGTGGTGTCGTCACGAATAGCTCGGCGGAGCTCGTCCGGATCGATCCGCCCGTTTCGGTCCACGGGCAGGAATGTGACCTCGAAAAGTTCGCGGCGACCGAGGTGTTCGAAGGCGTGCAAGACCGCGTGATGCTCCGTGCTGGCGCAAATTAAATGGCGCCCGCGATCCGCGTGCGCGCGGGCCAGGCCGAGCACCGCCAGGTTGTTCGACTCCGTTCCGCTGCTCGTGAAAATCAATTCATGCGGCTTCGCTCCCAGCAACCCGGCAAGGCAATCGCGCGCGTTGTCCACGCCGGCCCGCGCCTCCCGGCCGGCCTCGTGCACGCTCGAGGGATTCCCGTAGTGCCGGCTGAGAAACGGCTCCATCGCTTCCCGCGCGGCCGCGCAGAGCGGCGTCGTCGCGTTGTAATCGAGATAGATCATGCTACGCCGTGAAGTCGGCCGCGCCGGCGCGCCGCTTTGGAATGATCTGGAGCTGTTTCTCCTCGTAATAAACGAGAGAATCCGGCGGAACGCTCTGGATCAAAAAGACGTTGCCGCCAATCGTGCTCCGCGCGCCGATCACCGTTTCGCCGCCGAGCACGGTCGAGTTTGGATAGATCGTCACGTCATCCTCAATCGTCGGATGCCGTTTCCCCCCTTTCTTGATCTTGCCATGCTCGTCCTTGAGAAAACTGCGCGCGCCCAACGTCACGGCATGATACAACTTCACCCGCGCCCCGATGTCGCAGGTCTCGCCCACCACGACGCCGGTCCCGTGGTCGATAAAAAAATGCGGCCCAATTTTCGCGCCGGGATGAATGTCGATCCCGGTCCGGCCATGCGCCCACTCCGTCATCAGCCGGGGAATCAGCGGCACCTTCTTCTCATAGAGAAGATGGGCCATGCGCTGGATGGCGATCGCTTCAATGGCTGGATACGCCACGATCACCTCTTCGTAGCTGGTCGCCGCCGGATCGCCTTCGTAAGCCGCATCGACGTCGGTCCACAAAACCTGTCGAAGCCCCCCGAGCTGCGACATGAACCAGTTCAGGACCTCGTCCGCTCTCCGATCGGCCGCGGCGCGGTCGAGGTCATTGAAGCTTTTGGAAATCTCCGGCTTCATCCGGATGTGCAGTTTCTTGATTCGGCTCCGGGTCACGTCCGGCAGGTCGCTGGAATCGACCAGCGCCTCACCGTGGAATCCGGGGAACATCAGGCTCATCAGATCGACGCAGGCCAGTTCAATCGCCGGCCGCGAAGGCAGGTTCGCCGCCGCGTCGAGATAATTGATTCCGCCGCTCTCCGTGTAAGTGCGGAGAAGTTCGTCAGCTGCATCGATAACCGGCGGTTCCATCGTCGCGAACTATGCGACGGCTGCGCGCGCAATGGAAACGGAAACTCGCACGCGTGCTGAAAGAGACGCGGAGCCCTTACGCCGGAGCCCTGAACTTCCCCGGCTTCCTGTAGCCGCCGCCCTGTGGGCGGCGTGAGAGTGATCATCGCTGGAGAGAGAGTGTACGCCGCTCTCACGCCGCCCACAGGGCGGCGGCTACAGGCAGGTTAGGATGAGCGCCGGTCCGTAACGCTGGCATACCACTCGTGTCGCGTTTGGGGGGGCAGCGGCTCGCCCTTCTTCGGCTTGAACAACAGCGTCTGATGGAGATGCAAGCGGCCGACGCGAAATTCGTAGGCCACCCCGGCGAGATACAGATCGAAAATGCGATACCGCACGGGGTCCGTCACCTTTTCTACCTCAGAACGCGCGTGCACCAGCCTCTCGTGCCAGAGCTCAACCGTGTGCGCATAGTGTTCCCGCAGGCTCTCAACGTCGCGCACGTCGAACCCCACTCTTTCCGCGGCCTTCACCGTTTCCCCGATGCTGGCAAGGTGATAATCGGGAAACACGTAGCGATCCAAAAACGAGTCCCCTTCGCGCAACGGCTGCGTGGGCGAAGAAGTGATGCCGTGGTTGAGGAAAGCGCCGCCCGGCTCGAGCAGCCGGTAAGTTGAAGCAAAGTATTGGTCGAGTGACTGGACATGCTCGACCGCGCCGACGCTGGCGATTTTGTCGAACGGGCCCAACTCCTCGACATCGAAAAAATTCCGGACCTCCACCCGGCAGCTTTTGTCCAGGCCGAACTGCCGGATTCGTTCCGCCGCATGTTGGGCCTGGCGCTCGGCCAGCGTCACGCCCAGCGCTTTCACGCCATAGTGCCGCGCCGCGTGGCAGATGAGCGCGCCCCAGCCGCATCCCATGTCGAGAAAACGCTCGCCCGGTTGCAGGCGCAATTTGCGACAGATTAAGTCGAGCTTTGCCAACTGCGCTTCCTCGAGCGTCGCGTTCGGCTCTTCGAAATAGGCGCAGCTGTAAACCATTTGCGGGTCGAGCCAGAGGCGCCAGAATTCGACCGGCAAATCGTAGTGGTAGCTGATCGCCTTGCGTGTGCGACTGCGGGAGGCGCGATCGCCTCGCAACTTCGCGGCATGTTCCTTGTTGCCGTTTTGGTAGGAATGCCGAAGAAGAAATCCTGCCGCCCGGAATTTATCGGCGAGGCTGGTATTTCCTCCGATCAGCTCATCGGCGATGGGGAAAACGTCGCGCAGGTTTCCGGCGACATCGCAGTCGCCATTAATGTAGGCCTCGCCGAGCTTCAGCGAATTCGGCCGGAACAAGAGAGCGCGCAGGCCCGCGGGAGTGTGGACCTGCAACGTGCATACCGGTTTGGCGCCGCCGAGGTTTAGCTCAAAGCCGTTCCACAACCGAAGTTTGACGCCAGCGGGTAACGGCGCGCTGGAGAGCTTTTCGGCCAGCCTGGCCAGTTTCGGATCGACCGCGTCAGCTTTCGCTAAAGTGGTTTGCATTGAGGGAATGCGTTTCCTCGGCATCTAACCCGATTTCCATGGGCAAAACAAGACGCGAGTTCGCCAGCGGTGACTCTGACTGGGGAGCGCACGCGCCTCGCGTGCTGGCGATGACGCCCTCGTCATCGCGGACTTTTCTGCTTTCCAAAACATGTCCTCCTGTCGGCATCCAAGTTCGTTGCGGCGAGGGCGCCGCAACCAGCACGCGAGGCGCGTGCGCTCCCCAGGATTTCATTACGCGCCGCAGCTGGTTCCATGAAAAAAATCCGCGCACGACATTCGCCTGAGACGTTTTAAATTGTCGGTCCGCGCATGAGCTCCTTCGAAATAACCGGCCTCCCTGTTGACGAACTCGATGTTTTTCTGGCGGGCGCGCATCCCGATCCGTTCCGGATCCTTGGTCCGCACCGGTTGGGGGACGATCTGGCCATTCGCATCTTCCGGCCTGACGCGAAGGAAGTGAGCATCGTCCTTCCTGGTAAAGAGGAGCAGCGCTTTCCCGCCCGACGGCTCCGCCGTGAAGGATTTTTCCAGGCGACTATGCCGGGAATGAAACGCGATCTCGATTATCGCGTTCACCTCACCGGCTGGGACGATTCGACCGCGGTCGTGCGCGATCCCTACTCCTTTGGAATCATTATGGGCGAGGTCGATCTGCATCTCTTCGCCGAGGGAAATCACCTCCAGATTTATGAGAAATTCGGCGCGCACCTGCGGACCATTGGCGATGCGGAAGGCGTTTATTTTTCCGTCTGGGCGCCGAACGCGCAACGCGTCAGCGTGGTGGGCGATTTCAACGGCTGGGATGGACGCGTGAATCCGATGCGCCGGCTGCTCGGCAGCGGGGTTTGGGAATTATTCCTGCCGCACGCCGGTGAAGGCGTGCATTACAAATTCGAGATCAGGACGCCGGCTGGAGCGTTGTTGTTGAAGAGCGATCCGTTCGGCTTTTTCAGTCAGCACGGCATCCAGACCTCGTCGATGGTTTACAATCTCGATCGTTACCAATGGGCCGATCGCGAGTGGATGGAGGCGCGTCCGGCGCGGCCGCTCCACACCAGCGCGATGAG
This sequence comes from Chthoniobacterales bacterium, assembly GCA_035630155.1. Lineage (GTDB taxonomy): Bacteria > Verrucomicrobiota > Verrucomicrobiia > Chthoniobacterales > UBA10450 > AV80. The sequence goes on along the minus strand of DASQLH010000299.1, from coordinate 20,615 downwards.
CGTTTATGAGGTGCATCTCGGCTCCTGGCGGCGGAAGGTCGACGAGGGCAATCGCCCGCTGAGTTATCTCGAATTGTCGGAAACGCTTATCCCGTATGTGGTCGAGATGGGCTACACCCACATCGAGCTGATGCCGGTGGCGGAGCATCCGTTCGAAGGCTCGTGGGGCTATCAGGTCACCAATTACTACGCGCCGACCAGCCGCTTCGGGACGCCGGATGAGTTCCGCCATTTTGTGGACAAATGCCACCAGGCTGGCATCGGCGTGATCATGGATTGGGTCCCGGCGCATTTCCCGAAGGACGCGCATGGGCTGGCTGAATTCGACGGCACCGATCTTTACGAGCACATGGACCCGCGCCAGGGCGAGCATCAGGATTGGGGCACGCTCATTTTCAACTTTGGCCGCAACGAGGTCCGCAATTTCCTCATCGGCAACGCGCTCTTCTGGCTCGACAAATATCACATCGACGGTCTGCGCGTGGATGCCGTCGCGTCGATGCTTTACCTCGATTACTCGCGCAAGGCGGGCGAGTGGGTCCCGAACGCGTTCGGCGGTCGCGAGAACCTCGAGGCGGTTCACTTCCTCAAGCGTTTCAACGAAGTCTGCTACGAGCGCTTTCCTGGGATCGCAACGATCGCCGAGGAATCAACTGCCTGGCCGGGCGTCAGTCGCCCGACGCATCTTGGCGGGCTCGGTTTCGGTTTCAAATGGAACATGGGGTGGATGCACGACTTCCTCCATTACATGGCGCTCGATCCGATTTTTCGGCGCTTCCATCATAACAACATCACCTTTTCGCTCATGTACGCGTTCCAGGAACATTTCGTCCTCGTCCTGAGCCACGACGAGGTGGTCCACGGCAAGCGTTCGCTTCTAAACAAAATGCCGGGCGACGAATGGCAGCAGTTCGCGAATCTCCGGATGTTCCTGGCGTGGATGTACGGGCACCCCGGCAAAAAGCTTCTCTTCATGGGCGGCGAGTTTGGGCAACGGCGCGAGTGGAACCATGATCGCGAGCTCGATTGGGATCTGCTCCAGTTGCCCCGGCACGACGGCCTTCGCCGGCTCGTCCAGCATCTCAATTACGTTTACAAATCCGAGCCCGCCCTCTGGGACCTTGACGACAACCACGAAGGTTTCGAGTGGATCGATTTTCACGATGCCGATAATAGCGTCGTCGCCTTCATGCGCCGTTCGCGCGAGACCACGCCCGCAACGCATCAGCGTAGCGATGCGGGCAGGGCCACGCCCGCAACGCATGAGCGTAGCGATGCGGGCAGGGGCGAGGTCATTGTCTTCGCCGTGAACGCGACGCCGCTCGTCCGCCACGGCTATCGTCTCGGCGTGCCGGGCGGCGGTTTCTATCGCGAGATCATCAACACCGACGCCGAGACCTACGGCGGCAGCAACGTCGGCAACATGGGGGGCTTCGAAGCGGAAAATTCTCCGTGGCAGGGCCGGACGCACTCACTGATGATCAGCCTTCCGCCGCTCGCGGTCGTGGCCTTCAAGCTGGATAGGGCGGCGTTGCCGCCCGAAAGGTAGGGTCGGCGCGCTGCGCCGACCGCGGACGCCGCAGCGCAGCGTCCCTATCACGCGCGCCCGCGCTGCCTCATTCTGCTTGACCCGTCGGTGGCGCCTTCGCCATCCTTTGGGTCCCCCTATGAACAAACATACTATTGCTGCGTTTACGTTGATCGAACTGCTGGTCGTCATCGCTATCATCGCCGTCCTGGCCAGCATCGCGCTCCCCGTCTTTAGCACCGTGCAAGAGCGCGGTGCGCAGACGAAGAACCTATCGAATGCCAAACAGATCGGACTGGCCTGCAAACTTTATGCGGCCGACAACGACGGGAAATATCCCGACAAGGATGGCACCGTCGATCCGCCTGTCCCGCTGACCACCAGCAGCACCTCCAATCAGGCCTTTGCCCTGCTGATCCCCACCTATCTCCCGTCAGAGAAACTGTTTTATCTCGGCAAGTCCGCCTGGTCGCCCACCGTTCCGGATGAGAAAATAACGCTGCCCGCGGATCGCTGCGAAGCTTCCACCAACAACTTCGCTTATGAAATGGGGATGAGTGAAACTTCCCATCCGGGCTTTCCTCTCATTGCCGACGCACCGTTCAGCGGCGGAAGCAGCGCCGTTTATAAAACCGATCAAACGCAAAAGGGCGGCGTCTGGAAAGGCCGCAAGGCGATCGTGATTCGTTGCGATCAAAGCGGCACCGTCGAGACCTGCAAAGTAAATGCGGCTGCGGGGACTTCAGCTGTTGAGGGTCCCACCGGAGGCGCCACCAACACGGATATTTTTGCGGCGAACGGCGCCACCTGGATCTCGGCCACGGGCAACGCTCTCCTGTTGCCGAACACCCCTTAAGCTGTTCCAATTCCCGGGTGACTCTGCACCGCAGGAGGAAATCCTCCGCTGCTTTTGGAATTAAGGAACTGATCGCTGCGATCGTGATCGTGGGCGTCATTGCGTTCCTGGCCAAGCCGACAATTACCAACGCGCTCCACAAGCGAGAGATGACGCGCACCATGAATCACGCGCGCGAGCTATATCTGGCGAGCTTTCATATGGCCACGGACGGCGCGGCGAAGTCCGACCCGAACCTGGCCTGGCCGGGCGAGTTACCAGCGACCACCCTGGCGGAATATTGCGGCAGGCTGGTCCAGAATAATTATCTGAAGCCCGAGGACCTCCAGAGAATCCTCTCAGCGCCTGGCGCGACATGCACCGTAACCGTCAGTGCCGGCCCGCCCGCGAGCCTCACTCTTACCGGCAAAAGCGCGCTCAAGGTTTACAAAGTGAAGGGCGGCGACCGCTCCACCGCAATTTTCGCCGCGAGCTCGAATTACGTTTACAACACGCCATTGAGCCCGGATTCCGTCCCCTTTGGCGACAAGGGATTTGTCGTTATTCGCAAACGAGGCGACGCCGGAGTTTATGGGAAAAACCAGGCAACCGTGGCCAATTGGGGGAATGACGCCGGCGAATTTCAGTCGAAAATTGGGCGACTGGTGGGAGCGGAGGGCGCGGTTGCCGCGGGCGACGGCGACGCTGTTCTAGCCGGGCCCGAATAAGACCGCGTGAGGTGGATCGAGCGCTCCGCCGCTCGATGGCGAGTATCGCCGGCGAAGCCGCGATTTTTTTAAGCATCGCGCGACGGAGCGCACGATCCACCTACACCACTTCCGATTCAAATTCACCATCAGCGACCCGGGTACGGACTTTCGATTTCGGGCGGACTGCCGCGATGGTCTGAATTACATTGCCGGCCGCATCCGTCGTGATGCTGTAGCCTCGGCGAAGCGTCGCATCGGGCCCGAGCACGCGCAGCATGCCTTCGGCGCGAGCGAATCGCTGTTGCGCGTTTTGCAATAACTGCGGCGGCTGCGCGGCAAGACGCCGATAAAGCTCAGTGACGCTGTTGCGGCAAAGGGCTACCTCGCGTCTGGGATCATGAGATTTCAATGATTGCGTGCGCGTTACTAAAGTAGCGCGCGAATCCACGACAAACTGCTTCAGGCGCCTGCGCAGCGATTCGGCCGTGAGATCGAGTTGCTGTTGGGCGTCGCGCATTCGTTGCATCAGCTCGCGCGCCAGCGTGCGTTCGGAGAGAAAGCGCAAACGCGTCACACTTTGCTGGAGGAAATTCCGCAAATACTTTTGCAGGCAGTTCTCCAGTTCGCTGACGCGCCGCATGAGCTCCGTCGAATCGGGGACGATCAATTCCGCCGCGGCGCTCGGCGTCGGCGCGCGCAGATCAGCGACGAAATCGGCGATCGTAAAATCGATCTCGTGGCCCACGGCGTTGACGACGGGGATTTGCGCATGAAAAATCGCGCGGGCCACGATTTCTTCATTGAACTCCCACAAATCCTCGATGCTGCCGCCGCCGCGCGCGATCACGATCAGGTCGATATTCCCCCAGGCTGAATTGGGCGCAGACAACTCGTTGATGGCCGTCGCGATTTCCGCGGCGGCGCCGACGCCCTGGACGCGCACAGAGCTGATGAGAATCTCAACATTCGGCGCGCGCCGCCGGAGCACATTCAAAATATCGCGAATGGCCGCCCCGCTTGGAGAGGTAACGATGCCGATCCGCTTCGGAAATTTCGGCAGCGCCCGTTTGCGCGCCGGATCGAAGAGGCCTTCCGCGTCCAGTTTGCGCTTTAGCGCCTCGAACTTCGCCTGAAGCAGCCCCGCGCCGCGCGTCTGGAGAATTTGCACGCTGAGCTGATACTGCCCGCGCGCCTCGAAGACGGAGACATTGCCGTAAACCTGGACCTGCGCGCCATCCACAATCGCCGGCGCATCCGGTGGAAGGGTGTTGCGGAAGATCACGCACGAGATGGCGGCGCGCTGGTCCTTAAGCGTGAAGTAGCGGTGGCCCGAGGGATGGAGTTTGAAATTCGAAATCTCTCCGCGCACCCAGACCGCGCCGAATCTCGTCTCGAGTGTGCCACGGATGGCGCGCGTCAGCTCCGCGACCGTGAGGACTTTGGAAGTCTGCTGGAAGAAATCGGGGGTTATTTCCATCGCAAAAGATTTTTCCGCGTCGAATCGGGTCGGTTCGGGGGAGCGCACGCGCCCTCGTGATCGCGAACTTTTTGGGAAGACTGTTTTGGCGAGGCGCCAAAACCAGCACGCGAGGCGCGTGCGCTCCCCGGAATCCTACGAGATCGCTTCACGACCCAAACAACTCATGCTGCGTCCCGACCGGTGGCTTAAGCCCCAACTTTCGATACGCGTTCGGCAGCGCCACCCGTCCCTGCGGCGTCCGCTTAATATAACCCTCCATGATGAGGTACGGCTCGTTCACTTCCTCGAGCGTTCCCGCTTCTTCGCCCACCGCCACGGCGAGCGAGCTCAACCCCACCGGTCCGCCGTTAAATTTGTGAATCAACGTTTCGATGATCCGTTTGTCCCATTGGTCGAAACCATCGCGATCGATCTCGAGCATGGTCAGCGCGCGATCGGCCAATTCCGCCGTTATCCTCCCGTCCGCCTTCACCTGGACGTAATCGCGCACCCACCGCAGCAGATTGTTCGCGGTTCGCGGCGTGCCGCGGGTGCGCGTGGCGATCTCCGCCGCGCCCTCGGCATCGATTTCCACCCCGAGCAATCCCGCGCTGCGCGTGATGATCTTGTGCATCTCATCGGCGCTGTAGTAATCGAGCCGCGCGGTCATCCCGAACCTCGACCGCAGCGGCGCGCTCACCATGCCCGCCCGCGTCGTCGCGCCGATCAGCGTGAACTTCGGCAACTGGAGCCGCAGGCTCCGGGCCTGCGGTCCCTGGTCGATGATGATATCGAGCCGGTAATCCTCCATCGCGGGATAAAGGTATTCCTCGATGGTCGGCTGGAGCCGATGGATCTCGTCGATGAACAGCACATCGCCTTTCTCGAGGCTCGTTAGCAAGCCGGCCAGCTCGCCCGCCTTTTCAATCACCGGCCCGCTCGTGTTTTTCACGTTCACGCCCATGGCGTTGGCGATGATGTTTGCGAGCGTCGTTTTCCCCAGGCCGGGCGGCCCGCTCAGCAGAATGTGCTCGAGCACGTCCCCGCGTTTTTTCGCTGCTTCCACCAGCAGCTCCAGCCGCTCGCAGACCTTCACCTGGCCGGTGAACTCGCTGAACATCGGCGGCCGCAGCGAGACTTCGAAAGCGGGATCGGGCTCGGGTGGTTTCATTTCAGGAAGGCGTCTGACACAGACGCCCTACAATTGTAGGCCGTCTCTGTGAGACGGCGAGAGTGTAACATGGTCAACGCTCACGCCGCTCTCTCCAGGTTCTTCGTCATGACCAATTCCGTCCCGCGCGCTTTCAAAATGTAATCCACCTTGTCGAAGGCATTCCGGATCAAATGCAAGCCGAGCCCGCCCGGTTTGATCAAGTCATGCGCGCGGCCTTTCATTTCGTGCACCTGGGTTTGCTTGCCGTAATCGCGCAACCGCAGCCGAATGCAATGGCGCAACCCCTCCATCGAGAGCGAGATCAATTGGTCGTCGCGCAAATGATAGGCATGCCGAATAATGTTGGTGCAGGCCTCGTCTACTCCCAGGACCATGAGCATGCGCTCCTTTTCCGTAAACGGATACGCGGCCAGGAATCCGAGCACGAATTTCCGCATCGGCGCGAGGTTGCCGGTATGGCTGGAGAATTCGACCTTCGTTTTTTTCATCAAACCCGCTGAACGCTGAACGCATGACCCCAAGCATTCAAGTGCGGAACCCAAAACCCGGTGGACATCCCGGGCAAGCATAGCTCTCTTTCGTCATGTGGAAATTTCTCGTCGCAGCTCTCCTCGTGGCCGGGCCGGCTTTGGCGCAGGAAAGCCCGAGCGCTTATGAAGCCTTGCGCGTCATCGGCACCCAGTTGAATCGCCAGATGGTCAATCGCATCATCTCGGTCAGCGGCGTGGACGGCGACCCGCAGCCGCGCACCTGGAAAATCCTCATCGAGGACCGCAAAGCGAATGGCGGCGTTCGCGAGATCGTCGTGGAAGATAACCAGATCGTCTCGCAGCGGGTGCCCAATCGCTCCGTCGTCGGCTCCACCCAGGGCGCGACGATCAACACCGCCAAGCTCAACCTCGATTCGACCGGCGCGTATTCGGTGGCGAGCCATACTGCGCACACCTCGCATGTCACTTTCTCGAGTACGAGCTACACGTTGCGCACCGACGATCGCGGCAATCCGATCTGGATCGTGACGCTCGGCGACAGAAGCAACCGGCCGGTGGGCACGATTCACATCCGGGCGAGCGATGGCCGCGTCACGCGCGTGGAAGGGATGTATCAAGGCCGCAACATGGAGCAGGTCGAAGAATATCGCGATGACCCCGAGAATCCTTCGGCCGACGAAGAGGAAGTCCAAGGAGAAGAGGACAATGACGAAAACGTCTTCAAACGCCTCTTCCGTCGCACGCGAGCCGATGCGCGCCGCATGTTCCAGCGGGTCAAACGCTCCTTCAAAGATTTCGTCAAGCGTTGGTAACAAACTCTGCTGAATGACACTCAAGGAGGGGCGCTTTCCAAACCGCCCTTCAAACAAATTGCGGTGCAGCCGCCACTTTGATTAGCGGGCGAAGCGCCCGATTTTTTAAAGGGCCGTTTGGAAAGCGCCCCTCCTTGATGCTTATTCCCATTCGACATGAATGACATCAATCGTTCCAACCTCGAAATCTGGCCGGCCCTTCCGTTTTCCGAATGGAAAGCGACTTCTAAAACCTTGCACATGTGGACGCAGATCGTCGGCAAAGTGCGGCTTGCTTCTACTCCTTGGACGAATCATTCCTGGCACGTCACGCTTTACCTGACCGCGCGCGGCTTGACTACGTCGCCGATTTTCGTCGGCGCGCGCGTGCTCCAGATCGACTTCGATTTTGTCGATCACGTCCTGCGCCTGCAGACGGGCGAGGGGATCAAGAAGAACATCAAGCTCGCGCCGAAATCGGTCGCAGCCTTCTACCGTGAGGTGATGGACGCGCTCGGCGAGCTGGAGATTGCGGTTGAGATCAACACCACACCGAACGAAGTCGACCCGGCTATTCCCTTCGAGGAAAATAAAACGGATTCCGCCTACGATCCGGAATACGCGAATCGTTTCTGGCGCGTCCTTCTGCAAAGCGACCGCGTCTTCAAGGAATTCCGCGCGGAGTTCTGTGGCAAATGCAGTCCGGTCCATTTTTTCTGGGGCAGCTTCGATCTGGCGGTGACGCGATTCTCCGGCCGGCGCGCGCCGCCGCATCCCGGCGGCGTCCCGAATTTGCCCGACGCCGTCACGCGCGAAGCTTACTCGCACGAAGTGAGCAGCCTCGGCTTCTGGCCCGGAAACGAGATGATGCCCGAACCGATTTTTTATTCCTACGCCTACCCCGCGCCGCGCGGATTTTCCGAGGCGAAGGTGCAGCCGGCGGCGGCGACTTATAATCCTCAGCTTAAGGAATTCGTCCTCCGTTACGAAGACGTCCGGAGCGCTGAATCGCCGGACGCGACGCTCTTGCAATTCGCGCAGGGCACCTATGATGCGGCCTCCACCCTGGGCAATTGGGACCGCGCCGCGCTGACCGAGGTGAAACCCGACTTGCATTCGCGCCCGTCAAGCCCGTAAGGTTCGCGCGATGATTTCGAGCAATGAAGCGGTCGCCGAGCGTGGCGCGTGGCGAAGCGTCCCCGAAGGCTGGCGGCAACTCTGGGGCGATTTCGATCGCCTTGGCGTCAGCATCGAGTGGCATGATTTCCAGACGAGCCGGCCGCTCGATTGGGGCCTCAGTTTTCATCCGCGCAGCATTGAGTTTTGCCTGAACGTCGAAGGTCGCGGCGCCGTGGGAGATCGCGCCCAAACCGATTATGTCCCGAGCAGCGCCGGTTACTATGCCGTGACGGACGAACCGCTCCAGGCCTCGCGGCACGCGCGCGATCATCATCAGTTCGTGACCCTGGAGTTCTCGAATCGTTATTTGCAGGAACAGCTCGCGGACTGCGAAAACGACCTGGAGCCGCAGCTTCGCGCCGCGGTCTTCCCCCAGAAAGAGCGGCCGATTGTCTCCGCCGCCCGCCCCATGTCGTCAGATCAGCATCAGGTCGTGGCGAGTCTTCTCCGTCCTCCTGTCTCCAAGGCAGCGCAAAGTTTGTGGTACCAGAGCAAGGCGTTGGAACTGATGTCGCATTTCCTGTTCACGCCGAAGGACCCGGAGCTGTTTTGCATGCGGCAAAAACGGGTCGCCCGCGATCGGGTGGAACGGACGAAAGGATTGCTCGCCCGCGATTTGGCGCAGCCGCCTACGCTCGAAATGCTCGGCCGCGAAGTCGGGTGCAGTCCCTTTTACCTGAGCCGCAGTTTTTCCCGCGAAGTCGGCCTGACCATTCCGCAATATCTGCGCAAGCTCCGGATGGAACGCGCCGCCGAGCTTTTGCGCAGCGGCCGATACAACGTCACCGAAGCGGCCACCGAAGTCGGTTACGCCAGCCTGAGCCATTTCAGCAAAGCCTTTTGCGAGACGATTGGCTGCTGCCCCGTCCTTTACCCGATGGCGAAGAACGTTCTCCTCGATCGCTGAAAATCTGGACCGCGGATTACGCGGATACCGCGGATGAAGAGACTGAATCAATCCGTGTCATCCGCGTAATCCGCGGTTAAAATTTTTCCCGATGAAAATCACCCGCGCTCTCATCTCCGTTTCGAACAAAAAAGGCGTCGCTGCCTTCGCCCGCGCGCTGGAGAAGCAGGGCATCGATATCATCTCCACCGGCGGCACGGCCGAGTTGTTGCGCAAAGAAGGCGTGCCGGTGCGGGACATCTCCAGCTTCACCGATTTCCCCGAAGTGCTCGAAGGCCGGGTAAAGACGCTCCATCCACGAGTGCACGGTGGGTTGCTCTATAAACGCGGCAATGAGCTGCACGAAAAGCAGGCCAAGGAATGCGGTTTCCAGCCGATCGATCTGGTTGTCGTAAATCTCTATCCGTTTGAAGCCACGATTAAAAAGCCGGGTGTGACTTTGGCGGAAGCGATCGAACAGATCGACATCGGTGGGCCCTCGATGATCCGGAGCGCGGCCAAGAATTACGAGTCGGTGACAGTCGTGGTCGATCCGGCGGACTACGATTCAATTCTCGAAGACATGCGGGATCATGAGGGGGAGACGACCCTGAAATTGCGCGAGCGCCTCGCCATCAAAGCCTTCATCAAAACTTCCGATTACGATCGGGCGATCGGCGGCTTTCTGAACCAGGAGCAATCGACCGACGCCTCCTTCTCGCTCTCCCTCCCGCTCGTGACCCGTCTGCGTTACGGCGAAAATCCGCACCAGACCGCGGCGCTCTACGGCGATTTCGACCAGCACTTCAAAAAGCTCCACGGCAAGGAGCTTTCCTTTAACAACATTTTGGATATCAGCGCGGCGGCCAACCTGATCGCCGAATTTTCCGAGCCGACTGTCGCGATCTTGAAGCATACGAACCCTTGCGGAGTGGGGAGCGATCCCGATTTGCGGGAAGCCTGGGAGAAAGCTTTCGCAACGGACAAGCAGGCGCCGTTCGGCGGCGTCATCGTGACGAATCGGGCCGTGACGGTGGAGCTGGCCAAGGCGATCAGCGAAATTTTCAGCGAGGTCATCATCGCCCCCGGTTTTGAAACGGAGGCGCGCGCCTTGTTTCAGAAGAAGAAAAATCTGCGGCTGATTCGGGCTTTGCCCGCGCCCGCGTCCGCCAAGATCGCGCAGGATATCCGCTCGGTTGCGGGTGGCCTGCTCGTGCAGGACAGGGATTCGGGCGGGCTTATCGATCTGGCCACGAAAGTGGTGACGGCGCGCAAACCAACCGAGGCCGAAATGGCCGCGATGATTTTCGGCTGGCGCGTCGTGAAGCACGTGAAGTCGAACGCCATCGTTTACGCCGCCTCCGATCGCACGCTTGGCGTTGGTGCGGGCCAGATGTCTCGCGTCGATTCTTCACGCATCGCGGTGTGGAAGGCGGGCGAAGCCGGCTTGTTGCTAAGTGGAAGTGCCGTGGCGAGCGATGCGTTCTTCCCCTTTCCCGATGGATTGGTCGCCGCGGCCGACGCCGGCGCAACCTGCGCCATTCAGCCCGGCGGTTCAGTGCGCGACGACGAAGTCATCGCCGCCGCCAACGAACGCGACATGGCGATGATTTTCACCGGCGTGCGGCATTTCCGGCATTAGGGCTGAGCGTGGTGGCACTGAGCCATCACCAGCGCTGTAGTCGCCCCGCTATGTCGGGGCGTCGGAGGCAGCGACGCACGTTCAACGGCGCGGCGACATAGCGCCGCGGCTACAGCGCTAATCCACCGCTCGCCGCGACCGCCGCAGCATCGAGGCCTGAACGATCACGCCGATAATGGCGAGGGCGATGAACAAAATTAATTTGCCTGTCTCGGGCAGGACAATCCCGTTGGTCACCAGATGGGCGCCTTCGACCGACGAAAGGAGAATCAAAACCCAATCGAAAAGCGCCAGCAGGAGCAGCGCACCGATGATTCCGCCGATTACAAAAGTGATGCCGCGGTAATGGGCGTGCTCGACAAAAAACGCGGCGGCCAGCGCCCAGGCGATTCGCCCGCCCGCGATGAAGCCCGCGAGAGCGATCGCGAACTTTTGGAGAAGAAGCGCCAGCAACGCGCCCACCACGCCGCAGCCGAGCGCTACGGCTAAAGAAAGCCAGGTCGGCGGCTCTTTCATGAAATAAGCCGCGATCTCGAGGCCGACCGCGAAGCCGAGCGCCGCGACGAAGAGCCAGAAAAGCTTGCGTCCGAAAAGCAGTATCGCCGCGCCGACGATGACGCTGATGATAGGGACGGATAAGCTCATAGGGGAGAAATCCCAAATCCCAAGCCCCAAATCCCAGGTAAATTGAGAAAACACCAAACGGGGAAAAGAAGAAAAAGTCGACGCATCATATTCGTTTCAAGATTTTCCCCATTTGAAGTTTACTTGGGATTTGGGATTTGGAGCTTGGGATTTCTCAATTCCGCTTGAGCATCTCGTCCCGCTTCGCCTTGAATTCCGTGCCCGGCTTCCACTCCGGGAATTTGTCCCCGTTCGCCACCTGGTAGCCGACTTCGAAGAGAAGCTGCAAGTCTTCGATCGCGCCCGCCAGGTCCCAATCGGGGTTAACCTCATCCGAAGGCTGATGATAATGCGTTGCGGTGTATTCCTCTTTTTTTTGCTGCCCGAAGCCCGGCGGTTTTCCGATCACCTCTTGCCCCGCGGCCGTATAAAGCGAGGGCAGTCCTACTTTCGACAACTCGAATTGATCGGCGCGATAGAAATAGCCTTTCTCGGGCTGGCTGTTCGGGTTCATGACGCGGCCCTGGCGCGACGCCGCGGCGGCCAGCATGTCGTCCAGATCGGAATTGCCGAAGCTGGTGTCCTCGATGTCGCGCGTTTTTCCCCAGAGGCTCAGGCCATCCATGTTGATGTCGGCCAATGTCTTCGCGATCGGGTAAAGGGGGTTCTCGGCGTAAAACTTCGCGCCGAGCAGGCCCCACTCTTCCGCAGTCGTGGCCATGAAAAGAACGGAGCGTTTCGGCGCCGGTTTAAGTTTCCTGTAACCAGCGGCCAGTTCGATGAGGCCGCCGACGCCCGAGGCATTGTCCAAGGCACCGTTGAAAATCTGGTCGCCCTTCAACGCAACGTCGCGCCCAAGATGGTCCCAATGCGCCGTATACATGACCCACTCGTTCTTTAGCTTTGAGTCGCTCCCTTCGATCTTGCCGACGACGTTCCGTGACTTAAAAGGGCGGATCGTTTGCTTCATCACGAAGTTCGCCTTCGCGCTGATGGTAACCGGGCGAAATTCCTTCGTGATCGCCGCCTTCTTCAAGGCGTCGAAATCCTGGCCGGAATCCGCCAGTAATTTCTTGGCGGCATCGAGCGTGATCCAGGAACGGATCTGGACAGCCCCCATGTTCTTGTCCCGCGCATCGATCTCGAAATTCTCCTTGCCCCAACTCGACATCACCACCGAGTACGGATACGCCGCCGGCTCCGTTTCGTGAATGATCACCGCCGCGGCGGCGCCTTTCTCGGCCGCGATCTCATATTTGTAGGTCCAGCGGCCGTAGTAAGTCATCGCGGTGCCCTTGAACATTTTCGGATCGAGCTTCGCCGGATCGGCCGGGTCCGGGATGGCCGGATCGTTGATCAGCATCAGGATCGTTTTGCCGCGGACATCGACGCCCTTGTAATCGTCCCAGCCATATTCCGGTGCGACGATGCCGTAGCCGACAAAAACCACCTCGGTGTTTTCCGCTTTGATTTCCGATTGGAGCCGCGCCGAAGAGGCGACGTAGTCATCGGGAAACTTCAGCTCCATTTTCTTGTCGCCGATGGCGAACGTCGCCGTCGGCGCGGTGATGATCCCGGCGAGCGGAACCTCCTGCGTGTAGGTGCCATTAGGATTTCCCGGCTTCAAGCCAAGCGCTTTGAACTGTTCGGAGATGTATTTGACCGAAAGCTCTTCGCCTTTCGATCCCGGGGCGCGGCCTTCGAATTCATCCGAGGCGAGAACTTTGATGTGCTTGAGGAGATCGGCGGCGGTCATGGCGTCCAGCGCTTCCTTCGGCGGACGCATATGAGTCGGCTCAGTTGCCAGGGCAGGGGCCGAGAAAGTGAAAAGAGTGAGCAGAAGTAGAAGGCGTTTCATAAATCGGAGCCGGCACGCCCTCGTGCCGGGGGCCGCAGGCATCGCGCCCAACGGTCCCGCGGTTGCGGGAGCAGGCCGTCTCCAAGGACATTCACTCCAGGCGCACATGCTTGTAGGGATGATGATCTAGAATCGTTGGGAACCAGCCTTTCACGCTTGGCTGGATCAAGAATGCATGCGTGTAAAAATAGACGGGCAAGATCGGCGCGTCCTCGAGCAGGATCGCTTCCGCCTTTTGGAAAGCGGCATAACGCGCGGCCTGGTCCGCGGTCTTTTCCGCTTCGGCGATCAGCCGGTCGAACTCGGGATTCGACCAACCGGTCTGGTTATTCCCGTTGGCGCTCACCCAAATGTTCAGAAAGGAATTGGGATCGTTGTAATCGCCGATCCAGGTCGAGCGGCTGATTTCGTAATTCATCTGCCGCCGCGAATCGAAATAGACCTTCTCCTCCTGGTTCACGAGCGAGACACTCGCGTTCAATTCTTTCCGCCACATCTGCTGGATCGCTTCCGCCGTCAGCTTGTGGTTCTCGGAGCTGTTGAACAAGATCTCGAACGGCGGCAGACCGCGTCCATCTGGATATCCGGCTTCGGCCAGCAGCTTGCGCGCGCCAGCCGGATCGTAAGGAATCGATGCCTCGCAGGTGTAGCCGGCCGTGTTCGGCGGCGTGAAGCATCCGGCCGGCAATTGTCCGCCGCGCCACACGTTCTCGACGATCGCCTGCCGATCGATCGCCATGGCCAGGGCGCGCCGGACGAGCCGGTTGTTCAAGACAGGCCGCGTGACGTTCGCGCGGAAAAAATAGGTGCCGAGGTACGGATCGATTCGCAGCAGCTCCGGACGTTCGCGGCGGTAACGATCGATCCGATTCACCGGGATCGAATCGGTCACGTGTAATTGGCCGGAACGAAACGCGCGTTCCTCCACGTCGTTGCTATCGATCGTGTGAAAGACGATGGCGCTGAGCGAAACCGTTTTCGCGTCCCAGTAGGTCGCGCTTTTCTGGACGCGGATGCGATCGTTCAGTCGCCATTCCTCGAGCGTGAACGGTCCGTTGCCGACAAAACGGCCCGGCCGGGTCCAGCGGCTGCCGCGCTCGAAGGCAGGTCCGTATTTTCGAATCGTCGGCAGATGGACCGGGTACCACGAATAATGGCTGAGCAACGACAGGAAGTACGGCGTCGGACTCGCCAGCGTGATTTCCAGGGTCCAGTCATCGATCGCACGAAAGCCCACCTGCCCGAAGTCGGTGATCTTGCCGGTGTTAAAGGCTTCCGCGTTCGCGACGGCGTGCAGCATATAGGCCACGTCCGAGCCGAGGGCAGGCGAGAGAATGCGCTGGTAGGAATCGACGAAATCCCGCGCCGTCACCATGTCGCCGTTCGACCACCGTGCGTCGCGCCGCAGATGAAAGGTGTAGGTCTTTTCGTCGGGCGAAATTTCCCAGCGCTCCGCAACGCCGGGGACTGGATGAAGATCGTGCGGGTCCTCGCCGACGAGCCCCTCGAGCAACGCGGAGATGACGTTGAACGCGCTGACCCCGTTGACGAGATGCGGATCGAGGTCCTGGACTTCTTTGCCATTTCCTTTGTGCAGGACCTGAAGCCGGTTCCCCTTCTCGACGGCAGTCTCAACCCGGCCGCATGCAGCTAAGCAAGAAAGGAAAATGACGAGGAGCCACGGATAGACACGGATTTTCACGGATGTGCTGAAGACTTTTCCATCCGTGTTTAATCCGTGTTCATCCGTGGCAAAAATCTGCCTCAGCGCGCGTCCGGTGGAGGCACGGTCGGTTTCGTCTTTTTGTCCGGCGTGGTCACGCCGATCCGCTTCAAGAACGGCTGGACCGATTGTTTCCGGCCGAGAAACTTCTCGATCGATTGCGTGATGTCGCGCGAATCACCCGGCGCATAAATATCCCGGCGCAGCCGCATACCCGCCTGCTTGTCCTGGTAGCCATCCTTTGCCGATTCAAAAACGGTGGCCATGTCCGCCGCGATCGCATCCGCCCAGGCGTAGCCGTAATAACCGGCGTCATATCCATTCAGATGGCCGAAGTAGGAAACGAACGTCGTCTCGGGTGCGATCGGGAGGAACACCTTTTCCCAGATCGGATTCGAGATGGCGACGCAGTCGTACGGCTGGTCTTCCGGATGCGCCGCATGCAGGGCGAGATCGAGTGAGGCCATGGCGAATTGCCGCCGGTAATAAGTGGCCGCGGTCGCCAGCTTCGCCTCCTTCATTTTTTCGATCGTCTCCGCGGGAATCTTCTTCGTCGCGTCGCGATAATCGGCCGCAAAAGTGTCGAGCACCTTCTTGTCCCAGGTCCAGTTCTGAAGCATCTGGGAAGGCGCTTCCACGAAATCGCCCGGCACGTTCGTGCCCGAGAAGCGAGAATACTTCGCCCGCGTCGCGATCGTATGCAGGGCATGGCCAAACTCATGGAAGAGCGTCTCGACATCGCCGTGGGTCAAAAGCGACTGGCCCTCCGCGTTCGGAGGCGGGAAATTGCAAATCAGCGCCACGGTCGGCCGCTGGTATTTTCCATCGGCGAGAAGCTTGCCGCCGATGATTTCGAACTGGGCGAAGTGATTGAATTTTCCCTCGCGCGGGAACATATCGAGATAAAACAGCCCGAGCGGCTCGCCGGTGCCCGAGTCGGTCACGGCGTAAAGCTGGAGGTCATCCACCCATTTCTGGGGCACGGCGATCTTCTCGAACTTCATCCCGAAGATGCTCTGGTAGATCGCGAACATTCCCTCGAGCGTTTTCTGGAACGGGAAATAAACGCGGAGCGCTTCGGTATCGACGGCGTATTTCTGCTTCTTTACCTGGTTGTTGAAGTAACGGAAATCCCAAATCGCGATCTTCGCGTTGGGATCGCCGGTTTCCGAGGCTTTCGCTTTCCGCATTTCCTCCACTTCGGCGGTGAACTTCGGCTGGGTGCCGCCCACGAGATCGCTGATGTATTTCTCGGCCCCGGCGCCGGACTTGGCCATCTTGATTTCCGTCTGATAATCGGCCCACGATTTGTAACCGAGCCGCAACGCGATCTTGTTCCGCAACGCCAGCATCTGGTTCAACACGTCCACATTTTTCTCCTTGGCCAGGCTGTCGCGGACTACATAGAGGCGCTTGCGGGTCGCTTCGCTTTTCGCGTTCTCCATCACCGTGACGTTCTGCCAGGTGACGTTCGCCTTCACCGTATAAGCGTCGTCGCCGGTCTTGATTCCCGGCGTGGCGAGGAAACTTTCCGGCACGCCCTCGAGCTCCGCCTTGGTGAAGACGACCGGCGCCTGCGTCTCCACGATGTTTGAATCGAACGTCGTTCCGAGTTTGGAAAGGTCCTTGCGCAACTGTTCCACTTCGCTGCGTTTCTCCGGCGGCAGGTCGAGTCCGGCCCGCTTGTAGTCGAGCAGCGTTTCCTTGAGCAGCTTCGCGTCTTCGCCGCTCAGTTTCGGCCGCGTCTTTTCGAACGCCTTCACGGCCTTGTAAACGTCCTCGCGATAATCGACCCCCACGGCCCAATCCTGGAATATCTTCACGGCGTCCTCGCCCGCCTTCCGCATCGCGGGATTCGAATTCGTCTCCTTGATGATTGTCGCGTTGTTCGCCGTGAGGCTCGCCTGATAGCCGAGATCATCGAGCGCCACGATTGTGCTTTTGAAGGTAACTTTGCTGAGATCCTGCGAGCCGATCTGGTCAAGCGCCGCGTTGGCGGTCGCGATCGCCTTCTTCATCGACGCTTCGACTTCTTCCGGCGTTTGTTCCCAGTTGGGCAGGGTCAGCAGCGATTTGGCTTTGGCCGCCGCGTCCCGAAAGGCGTCGATTGTTTTGAGGTCCTCCGCCGGGACGGTGCTGGCGAAAGTGAAAAGAAAAAGCGCGGCGAGCAGTTGTTGTTTCATATACGAAAATCGGAATCGAAACATCTTAGAGAAGGCCAAGCCGGTAAAGCGGAATGTAGCTACGTAGCACAGGCATCTTGCCTGTGGGGCGAACGGGCGTCTCGCCCGTTTTCTCCAAGCCTCGTCAGGCAAGATGCCCGACGGCCCCACAGGCAAGATGCCTGTGCTCCTTTGCGAAATCGATTGCGTCATGCGATGAGATCGCAGCCGAGATGTATCCTTACCTCGAGAAATTCCTCCTCGCCTTCATCCCGCTGTTTGTGGCGATCGATCCAATTGGGTTGATCGCGATTTTTCTCGGGCTTGGCGGAAACGCGGATGCCAAGCGCCGGCAGCACGAAGGCATGCTCGCGCTGGTCACCAGTCTGGCCGTCTCCGTCGGCTTCATCTTCCTCGGCAAAATAATTTTCCGCGCGCTCGGGATCACGGTCTCGGATTTCCAGGTGGCCGGCGGCCTCATCCTTCTCGGCATCGCCGTGCGCGAGCTGCTCGATTTGGGTGAGCGGAATCGCTACTCCGGGGAAGCATTCGGCGTCGTCCCGCTCGGCATGCCGCTGATCGCGGGCCCGGCGTTGCTTACGGCGCTGCTGCTTTTAGTCGACACGGTTGGAATCCTGTTCACGGTCGTGGCGCTGCTCGTGAATCTGCTTTTGGTCGGCCTGGGATTCCGCTACGCGAGCCATTTCACCCGATGGATGGGACAGCAAGGGATGCGAGGTGTCTCGAAATTGATCTCGCTCCTGCTCGCCGCCATTGCCGTCAGCCTGATCCGGCGCGGATGGCAGGCGCCTTAGCCCCCCTCGCACCAGCGTTTCCTTCAAACTTGCGCTCTGGTCTTCCCGTCACGGGCAAGTTATGAACGGGCCCGTGCAAGATACTGCTCCGCCAGGGAAGCGCCTTCTCCGTCAACGGAGCGTCGCCATCGTGGTGCTGCTCATCCTGACGATCTATGGCTTCGAAGCTCACGCGCGGCGGCGTGCGCTCTCCACGCCCCCGAGCATGGGCGATCAGGGCGCGTACTTGGGCTACGCGAGGCATCTTTATGAGAGCAACTACACCGTCGTAGAAGATCGGAATCGCATGCCGGTCTTTCCTTTCCTCCTCTCGCTCCTCTACGAGCCCGGCTTGAGTGAGACGCAGTTTTTGAAGCGCGCCCAGGCTTTCAACGTCAATCTTTCGATCCTCCTCCTCCTTTTGCTCTTTCTCATCTTTCGGAGATTTTTTCCGCCGTGGCACGCGGTGGCACTGCTGGCAGCGACGGCGTTCGGCGTGTTTATGTATCGCGCCGTCAACGCGCAAACCGAGGTTCTCTTTTATTTCATCAGCTTTTGCGCGTTCCTTCTGCTCCTGCCCATGCTCCGCACTCCGCGCTGGTGGCTCGCCGCGGTTGGTGGTGCGGCCATGGGAGTGGCGCATCTCACGAAAGCCTCGGTGCTGCCCGCGTTGATCGTTTGGATCGCTCTCTTTTTCGCGCAAACCATCTGGAGTTTTCGAAAGCGCGCTCGCCCTCCTGCGGCCGATCCGTGGCGGCGGGCGGCAATGCTTCTCGTGGTTATCGCCACGTTCCTGGCCGTCATCTTCCCTTACATCCAAACGAGCAAGCGCATTTACGGACAGTATTTCTACAACGTGAATTCCACCTTCGTGATGTGGTGCGATTCATCGACCGAAGGCTGGAATTTCTTGCACGAGCACGGCGACAAAGACGAATGGCGCGCGCTGCCGCCCGAGCAGCTCCCTTCGCCATCGAAATACTGGAGGGAACATTCCGTCGCCCAGATTGCCCAGCGGCTCATGTTCGGCTCCTGGAATCTGGTTACGCAAAACGCCATGGCGATCGGGTATTGGAAATTCATGGCCGCATTCATCATCGCCGGCGCGGTGCTCTGCGTGCGGCAAAGGGCCCGCGCGCGCCAATTGCTGGCGGAGAATCCATTTCCCGCGGCCTTTTGCGCCCTGTTTTTCTGCGCTTATTTCGTTTTGTACGCGTGGTACCAGGCGATCGTCAGCGATACGCGCTTCATCCTCTCCATCTTTCTGCCCTGTGCCTTCGCCGCCTCGTTGTTCCTCATGCGGCTGGGAAAAGATCGCGTCATCGCCATCGCGGGCCGGCAGCTGCCGTTCGAGAATTTTTTCCCGGCGATCCTGCTCGGTCTCTCGCTCATTGACGTTGTCTATAACGCCAAGTTTCTCTTCTGAGAGCGAAGGCCCGCTCAGAACTGGCCGCTCCGCAACATCACCAGGGTGCAGCCTTCGACGACCTCAATGCCGGCGTTTTCCGCCTTCTCCGCCAGCGCGAAATTTTCCGCGCCGGGATTCATGATGATGCGGCGAGGCTTTGCCTTGATGATCTCGTCGATGAGCGGATTCGAGCGCGCTTCCCCGAGGTAAAGGGTGACGGTGTCGATGGGGCCGGGAGCCTCCGAGATCGTCGGATAACATTTTTCGTCGAGGATCTCCTGGAAAGCCGGATTGATCGGGATGGGCCGGTGCCCGTAGTCGCGAAGCAGTTCGAACGCTTTGTAGGCGTATCGATCCGGCTTCGGTGACGCGCCCAGGATTGCGACATTCATGGAAACACCTTAAACGGTCCTGGCGGCGTTGTCATTCTGGGGGGTCACCCGTCCGCTGAGCAGCGGGGCGCAGCCGTGGCGCCTCAAGGAGCGGCGGTTTGAAACCGCCGACCTATTTAAATCGGCGATTGCAAATCGCCGCTCCTTGACGTCGCAGAGTGTGGTCAACGTGGCAGGCAGTCAGGTGGTTCACCCGTATTGACACGCTTTCCCCCGTTGTTACTATCCTCGCTCTTATGCGATTCCCGCTGGCGCTCACCACCAAGATCGCCGCCTACATCATCACCCAGAAGCTCCGCCGGACCCCAAAATTTGCCACGGTCCTGCAGCTGGAGCCGTTGCACACCTGCAACCTCACGTGCACGGGCTGCGGGCGCATCCGGGAATACTCGACCTCGCTTAAAGACATCCTGCCGTTGGAAGATTGCCTTGCGGCGGCGAACGAATGCAACGCCCCCATGATCTCGATTTGCGGCGGCGAACCGCTCATCTATCCGCAGATCGAAGCGCTGGTGAAGGGTTTGCTCGAGCAAAAGCGGATCGTTTACATCTGCACGAACGCGATGTTCATGCGCAAAAAAATGCGCGAATGGATGTCTTCGGAATTTCGGATTGCGGATACCGGAAACCGGAACGAACTCGAGGCGAAGCTTCAGCAATTAGTCAGCAAGGGTTTGGTGTCGGAGAAGGATGCCGAAATCATTCGGCAGGGTCCGAAGGATCCAGCAAAGCCCACCATTGCTCCGAGCCGCTGGATGTATTGGAATGTCCATCTCGATGGACTCGAGCGAACGCACGACCTGATCGTCGAACGTGAAGGCGTCTTCAAGGAATGCATTCTCGCCATGAAAATGGCGAAGCTTCTCGGCTACCAGGTCGCGACCAATACCACGATCTACAAGGAAACCGACATGGCTGAGGTCGAGCAGATGTTCGATTTTCTTTCCGACCTCGGCGTG
>DASQLH010000298.1:0-10483 GCA_035630155.1 Chthoniobacterales bacterium | reverse complement strand
ATACTGCGGCAGCATGTCGCGCCAATAATTCCAATCGTGACCGCGCCACTTCCCGTCATCGAGCCAGTGCTGGATGCCCTTTGCGTTCAGGATTTCCGACAGGCGATAGGATTCGTGCCGCGTGTTATCCCATTCGCCGGTTCCGATAATAATGCCCATGTGGTTGAATTTCCACGTGTCGGAAATGTTCGGGAGATAATCATACGGGCTGTTGAAATAAATGTTGTCGTCGTAAAAGCCGTCGAAAAACGAGCTGATGTCGAACGCGCCGCTGAGGGAAATCAGATGGCTCACCGCGTCTGGGTGGCGAAAGGCGATATTGGCCGCGTGATAAGCGCCGAGGCTGGCGCCGCACATGGCCACGCGATGCGCAGAACATTCCCGCCGCGCAAGATCGAACACGTCGTCCACGATCACGCGCTCGTAAGCCATCTGCGTCCGCATCCGATCGGCGGGATGGATTGCCTTGTTATAAAAGCTGTCGAGGTCGGCTGAGTCAGGGCAATAAATTGTGATCTTCCCGCTATCGACGAAACCGGAGATCGCGTCGGTTAATCCGAAATCTTTGGTCTGGGAATAGCGCCCGAACGATGTCGGGAAGAGCACGAGCGGAATGCCGCCGCCATCGCCAAAGGCGAGCATCTCGAACTCGCGGCTCATGTGGGGCGTCCACCAGCGGATGTAACGTTCGTTCATAAACCGGCGTTATTTCGAGCGAAGTCGCGGGTGAAGTCGAGAAATCTCTCGCCGTGATTTTCTGCGGGTTGAAGAACAACGACCGGAAATCGCGACGCCGAATTCGAAACATCCCTCGGCGATGGACAAAACGTATCTCTTCCGCGATACCTCCTCTTTTCATGCCCAATCACACGCTCACCGGCAACATCCAACGACACGCCAATTTTCCTTCGAAAATCCTGCGGAACCACAGGGACGTCCTGGTTTATCTCCCGCCGGGCTACCGGCGATCGACCAGGCGCCATTACCCGGTGCTTTATCTTCAGGACGGCCAGAACGTCTTCGACGCCGCGACTTCTTTCGGCGGGGTGGAATGGGGCGTGGATGAAACCGCGCAGCGTCTCATCGGCGCGAAATTGATCGAGCCGGTCATCATCGTAGCCATCGCGAACAAGGGCGAAGATCGGATCCACGAATACGCGCCCACGCCGGCCCGCATCGATCCGCCCAAGCGCAAACGAAGCAAAGGCGAGCTGAGAAATTATGGGCGATTCCTGATCGAAGAGTTAAAGCCGTTCATCGACCGCAAATATCGCACGCGTCGCGAAGCAGAATTCACCGGGCTGGGGGGCTCATCTCTCGGCGGGCTGGCGACGCTGGTCCTGGGCCTTTGGTTCCCAAATTACTTCTCGCGGCTCGTCGTCATGTCGCCCTCGATCTGGTGGGACGATTGCGTCATCTACAAAATCGTGGACGCCCTCGATGAAACCGCCAAGCCGCCGCTCAAGATCTGGCTCGACACCGGAACGCACGAACCCGGCTGGGAACGCGCCGCCGTCTTACGCGATCGACTGGTCGAGAAAGGGTGGCGGTTGCACGACGATCTGCATTTTTTGGAAATCGAAGGCGCCGACCACAGCGAAGGCGCATGGGCCGGAAGAATCGATCCAGTCCTGCGTTTTCTTTTTCCGCCGCCGCCGCCGGCGCCACCGAAGCCGCCGCGGTTCGCCACCGCGCGGAAGGCGCTTAGTTCGATTGTGGCGCGGACGAAGCGTCTGGCGACAGTGCGGTAGTGGCACAGGCATCTTGCCTGTGGGGACGATAGGCATCTTGCCTGTCGCCGCGGATCAGAATTGAAACGGGCGAGACGCCCATTTGCCCCACAGGCAAGATGCCTGTGCTACGAGTGCTCCACGCTCTGCGCAGGAGAGGCCTCCGCCATCGTCTCCTCGGTATATTTGCCCAGCTTCCGGAACTTCTCGTAACGCTTCTGCATCAGCTCGGCGATCGGCAAGGCCTGAAGGCGCTCGAGATTCCGGCGCAACGCCGACCCGAGATTCGCCGCGGCGAGATCGTGATCGCGATGCGCCCCGCCTTCCGGCTCGGGCACCACTTCATCTACCACGCCCAGCCCCATCAAATCCTCCGCGGTCAATTTTAAGGCTTCCGCCGCTTCGGGCGCGTGGCGGCGGTCTTTCCACAAAATGGCCGAGCAGGCTTCGGGGCTGATCACGGAATAGTAGGCGTTCTCGAGAATGAGCACGCGATCGGAAACGCCAATTCCGAGCGCTCCGCCGGAGCCGCCCTCGCCGATGACAACGGCAACCGTCGGCACCCGCAAATTCATCATCTCGCGAAGATTCACCGCGATCGCCTCCGAGATGTGGCGTTCCTCCGAACCGATCCCGGGATACGCGCCCGGCGTGTCGATCAACGAAATAACCGGCAGGCCGAACTTCTCCGCCAGCCGCATCAGGCGCAGCGCCTTGCGGTAACCTTCAGGATGGGCGCACCCGAAATTGCGTTTCACGTTCTCCTTCGTGTCGCGCCCTTTTTGGTGCGTGATCACGACACAACGATGCTGGCCGAGCTTTGCGAGTCCGCTCGGCATCGCTTTGTCGTCGCCGAAAACGCGGTCGCCATGCAGTTCGACCCAATCGGTGAAGCAGCGGCTCACGTAATCCAGCGCAAACGGCCGCAGGATGTGGCGGGCGAGCTGGACGCGCTGCCAGGCCGTGAGGTTGTCGTAAATCTGCCGGCGCGTTTCCCGGATTTTATTTTCCATCGCCTCGACCTCGGAATCGAAATCGAGATCGTGCTGATCAGAATGGTTCTTCAAATCCTGGAGGCGCCGCTGCAGTTCCAGGATCGGTTTTTCGAAATCGAGAGGATGGAATTCCATTTAGTTGAGGGGTTGAGAGGTTGAGGAGTTGAGTGGATTTCCGAGCGGACAAGCAATGAAACTTCGGCTTGCGCGTCCCTCTCAACCTCTCAACATCTCCTCCTCTCAACCTTCTAGTCCGTAATCGTGACACTGGTCTTGCTGTTTACAAGGCTGCTCAGCTCCGCCACATCCGAGGCCAGCAGCCCCAGGCCCGGTGGCGCCGGCTGGTTCACGGCGTCGCGATGGTTGGCGTCCGGCTCGGAGAAAATGAAATAGCCGGGCTGGGCCAGGCGAATCCAGCGCGTGCTGCCGGCATATTCCTTGGTGCCGAAGCCGACTCGCTTGCCGTTTTTCCAGGCGAGAATTTCGGCGACCCGGGTCGTGATCCGCGGCGGCTGCTTCGCTGACAGTTTCACCGTCTTCACGTGGTAGCGCTTAAAAAATTGTCCGTGATTTAGCAGGATAACGGTCTGCGCCTTGCGCTGGATGAAGATGGAAAAATCGGGGCGCGAAATAAGGAGGCGCTGACCGACGCGGAGCATCGAGTTGGTCAGGTTGTTCGTCCGCATGATCAACTCGGGCGTGGTCTTGGTTTTCGCCGCGATCTTCGCCAGGACGTCGCCGCTGCGCACGATGTACTCCTGTTTCTCCGGCGAGACGTAATCGGAGAAAAGCATCTCCGTGTTCACCTGGCCGAGCAGGTCTTTGGCTTCCTCGATGTTCCGGCCGTTCGGGAATTTTTGCATGAAGGTCATGAGCGCGTCGCGCGCGTCGAGGAGCTTGCCTTCCTGGCGCAGCTTGGCCGCGGCCTGAAATTCCGGGAGGCTGACGTCCGGCACGGGCTCGACCGGGATCTCGCCGCTTTTCTCTTTCTCGATCGTGCGCTGCGGTTTGACGAAAAGGTCGTAACTAAAGAACGCGGCCCCGCCAAAGATCACCACCGCCAGCAAGAGAAGGAAGAGCCACTTCATGAATCAGAATAACGTGGAATAAAAGTACTTCGTGCGTGGTCGAATGAGAGTCCTGATTTTTCACATTCAAATCCGGTCGCCCACCTCCGGGAGACCCTCATCCTAACCTTCTCCCTCAGGGAGAAGGAACTCCCTCTCCCTTTGGGAGAGGGCTGGGGTGAGGGCAAGTCTGGCGCTTCTAGTCCCTGTCGTCCACCCGATTGGCCCCTTTTTCGAGAGCCTCGAATGGCTCAGCTCTGTCTGGGAAAGGTTTCCCAGGAGGCGGGCTGCGGCAGCGGATCGCCGTCCTTCCCCCAGGTGAAGTGGCAATCCTGGCAATAAAATTCCTTGGGGAAAATCCGGAGGGCGAAAAGAATGCTGGCCAGCCACGGTGTGATGAACTTCCGGGTCAGCTGCGGATATTCGATCCGCGGCGATTTGCACTGCGGGCAGCGGATGGCGGAGCCGATCTGGGGATCGCTCGCCTCCCATTCCACCATCAGTTTGTTGGCCGGCTCAAAGTCCTCCTCGTTCACCATCACCTTGGCGTTCGCCTGCGGCTCCGACATGAACGCGACCTGACGGAGGTGGCCTTCACTATGGACATCGGCTTTGATGCCGGCCTCCTGAAGACGCTTCTTTAGGTGCTTGGCCTTGGACGGCTCGTTGAATGTGGCGATCGTCACCATAGATTTCGCTCGGGCAATTCCCATCAAACATCAACTACTGGCCGAGCGCAAGACTCGCGGGCGGGAACCATTTGTAGACCATGAAATAAATCAGGACGCCGGTGACCGAGACATAAAGCCAGATCGGCATCGTCCAGCGGGCGATCCGGGTGTGCCGGTCCCAGCGCCGCCGGAAAACCGGGACCAGGGTCAGGATCACGAGCGGCAGGACCGCGAAGGCCAGGATTATGTGCGAGATGAGCATCGTGAAATAGAACGGTCGCACCAAGCCCTGGGCGGTGAATTGCGTGGAGCGTTCGCCGACATGGGCGTGGTAAATCACGTAGCCCACCAGGAAAAGCGTCGAGGAAAAGACGGCGGTGATCATGCAGGCGATATGCTGGCGCCAGTGGCCGCGCCGGATCAGATACCAGCCCGCCGAAATGAAGATCGTGCTCACGAAGTTGAGCGTGGCGTTGATGGCGGGAAGGTCCGTTATCTTCAAGACGGCAGAACGTCCAACGTCCAACGTTTAACGTCCAACGTTCAATTCCAGAATGGTGAGGACGCCGATGTGATATCGGACGCGGCAATACTCTGCCGTCTTCCCGTTGAAACATTGGACGTTGGACGTTGGACGTTGGACGTTTCCCCGTGCCTTCAGTCCTGGAACCCACGCCACCCTCGCTCGCGCGCCAATTCTATCGCGGCCGCTCGAAGGCCCATCGCTCTCTTTCGCAACGGATCCTGCGTATCGCCCTCGTTGCCTTCATTCTCCTCCTCGCCTGGAGCGGCTGGTACCTGGCCCGGCGTGGATTCGGAAAAGACTGGCGCGATCGCGTGGTCGAGGAGCTTCACAAACGCGGAGTCGAAGCCTCCGTGCGCCGCCTCACCCTCGATCCGGTCCGCGGCCTGATCGCGCAGGATGTGCGGATCTACGATTTCAAGAACCGCGAAAATACTCTCGCCGTCATCAGCGAAGTCGCGCTCGACATCAATTACGCCGCCCTCCTCCATCGCCAGCCATTTCTGAACGCGCTCGACGTGCGCGGCGCGGAGCTCACCATCCCAAATCCCGCCGCCGGTCCGGGCGCGCCGAAAACCCAGATCAAGGATCTCCGCGCCCACGTTTATTTTCCGCCAGAACAAATTTACGTGAGCCAGGCGGAAGGCTTTTTTTGCGGCATCCGGATTTCGGCGACGGGCCAGCTGATCAAACGGAAAGACTACAAGCCCTCCGACGAAATCTCGGATGAAGAATGGCGCCAGCGCATGCTGCTCGTGCAACGCATCGCCGAGGAGCTGCGCAGCTTCACCTTTCCCGGCGCCGCGCCCTCCCTTCAGGTCAAATTTGCCGGCGACCTTTCCCAGTTCGAGACCGTCCACGCCGAGGCCACTTTGAGCGCGGAACGTTTGCAACGCGGCGCCTACGGAATGAAGGACCTCGCCGTCGCCGCGGAATGGACGAACCAAACGCTCCAAATCAACAGCTGCACCTGGGCGGATCAGGCCGGAAATTTTTCGGGGCGCGCGAGCTGGAGCCGCGAGACCAAGGCGGCCGATTTCCAGGGACGAAGCACGCTCGATCTCAAGGGCTTCCTGGAAGCGTTCGGTTTTGGGCCCTGGCTCGTGGGCATCACGCTGGGGCCGCCGCCACTCCTCGAGCTTTCCGGCTCCGCGAATTTTGCCGAAGCCGCGCCGAAAGTTAGCGTCATCGGCCGCACGGAAATCGAGAATTTCACCTACCGGACCGTGCCGTTCCTGAAATTGACCGCCGATTTTTCGTGGGACGGCGAACGCGGGATGGTGCGCGGGCTGCGTGTCCGCCATGAATCGGGTGAGCTCACCGCCGATCTTCTCGACGCGCCGAACGATTTCCGGCTCAACATCGACAGCGCGATCGATCCCGGAGTCCTTCGCGCTTTCACCTCTCCCGAGCTCGGCCGGTTCTTCGGCGAATGGGAATGGCGGCGCCCGCCCGTCGTGCGTCTCGCCTTTCGTGGTCCGAGCCGGCTCCCCCAAACCTGGTCCGGCGAAGGCTCGATCTCGACCCAGCGCACGCGTTTTCGCGGCGCCTGGATGAATGCCGCGACCGCCGCGGTCCAGCTCGAAAAGGGCGCGCTCACTTTCGACAATCTCCACGTGACTCGCGACGAGGGCGTCGGCACCGGATCGTTCACCTACGATTTCGCGAAACACGAAGTGCGATTGAAGGACATCAAGAGCAACCTCCGCCCGACGGACGCGATTCTCTGGGTCGACCCAAAGCTCTTCAAGGAGGTCGTGCCCTACAAGTTTCGCCAGCCACCTAGCGTGGTCGCGAACGGCGTCATTCATTTTCGCGGCCGGAAGGGCGATCGCCTCGAGATCAACGTCGATGCGCCTGCCGGCATGGATTACGTCTTCCTCGGCAAGACCCTGCCGCTCGATCGCGTTTCCGGCCGTCTCCTTTTCACGGATGGCCGGCTCCAGATCAGCGCGCTCGAAGGGAAACTGTTCAATGGCGACGTGCGCGGAGGCGCGGACATTTCGCTGGAGAAAAACGATCAAAGTTATCGCGCCAACGTCGCCCTGGAGGGTGTCGATTTCCCGAAGCTGGCCGATCTTTATTTCAAATACGAAACCAAGCACGGCCGTTTGAGCGGTGCTTATGAATGGACCGGGGTCGGCAACGAACCGCGCAACATGGAAGGCAAAGGTAACGCGAAAGTGACCGAGGGCGACATCTTCGCCATCCCGATTTTCGGCCCGCTCTCGGGCCTGATCTCAGCCGTCATTCCCGGCGCTGGTTACAGCCTGGCCCGTCAGGCCCGGGCGAGTTTCACCATCAAGGAGGGCGTCATTCACACCGACGATTTCAAAGTCTCAGGCAAACTTTTCGGCATGGTCGGGAACGGCGACCTGCACTTCCTCGAAGACAAACTCGACTTCAATATCCGGATCGAGGCCACCGGCGCCGGCGTTCTCCTCACGCCGATGTACAAACTCTTCGAATACAAAGGCGAAGGCAGCATTTCGAAGCCGAACTGGCACCCGAAACGATTCTGAATTTTCGATTCTCGATTTTCGAATTTCGATTAGCGACTTCGCGCAACGGCCGTCTTGCGACTCGCAACCAGCATCGCCGTGATTTCGCTGGCCTCATCCAGCAATGGCTTAACGCGAGCGGCGGTCATTAAACCCGCGTCGACAATCAACTCCAGCCAGAAGCCGCTTTCGTCGGCCTCTTCCTCGACGATGCTCGTCTTATTAATAAAATCCGCTCGCGATTTCGCGCGGCAGAGCGCACGGTAATTTGCCGCTACCGAAGTGCTGCAGCGCACGATCTGATTCGCAATCACGTTGCCGCTTCGATTGGTGGGGAGCGCGTCCGCCATTTTTAGAACGCGCAATGCGAACTGCTTCGTCCGGTTTTTCATCTGGGGTTCATTCATGAGGTCTTCTAAATCGAAATTCGAAAATCGAGAATCGAAAATTCTCCTCGGCGCTCACATGTCGATTGGCGGCGGAGTGCATCGCGCGATCGAGCGGTCGTGCTCGATCGACTGCACGGCGATGCAGATTTTCGTGAAGAACAATATGCAATGGTTCGCGCGACCGTTGCTCCGCGAGGAAATCTCCGCGTTCCTCGATCACGCGCAGCGGGCCGAGCTTCAGGCGGCCTTTGCCCACGCGAATTACCTGATCAATCTCGCCGCCACCAATCCGCAGTTTCACACCAACTCGATTCGGGCTCTTTCCGAGGAACTCGTTCGCGCAGATCAGCTCGAATTGCCTTTCCTCGTCTTGCATCCTGGTGCGCACCTCGGCGCGGGCGAGGAAGCGGGCCTCGCGAAGATAATCGGTTCGATCGATCAGGTCTTCGCCGGTTTGCCAAAAATCAAGACGCGCCTCGCGCTCGAAACCACGGCTGGTCAAGGATCGTGCCTGGGCGATCGCTTCGAACATCTCGCGGCGATCATCGCGAACGTGCGCGAACCGGAACGGCTTTGCGTTTGCCTCGACACGGCCCACGTCTTCGAGGCCGGTTACGATCTGGCCACCGAGAAGGCGACCAAGAAAATGTTCGCCGAGTTCAATCGCGTGGTTGGCCTCGAGCGACTGTCGGCTTTGCACCTCAACGATTCCAAAACCGCGCGCGGCTCTCGCGTCGATCGGCACGAGCACATTGGGAAAGGGAAGATCGGGCTGGAGGCGTTCCGGTTTATCATGCGCGACAAGCGTTTTCGTAAAATCCCAAAGGTCCTCGAGACCCCGAAAGGCAAAGACCTGGTGGAAGATGTCGAGAACATGAAGACGCTGCGCAATCTCCTGTAGCCGCTTGGCCTCGATTATTTTGTCCTGCTCATGCTCCTGATCATGATCCTAATCTTTCCCTCAGGCGCCGAACGCGGACAAAGATCATGAGCAAGATCATGATCATGAGCAGGAAGAATAACTATTCCTTCACCCGCTCGATGTGCGCGCCGAGCTCGCTCAGCTTTTCATCGAGATGCTCGTAGCCGCGGTCGATGTGATAAACGCGGCTCACTTCCGTCCGGCCCTCGGCTTTCAAACCAGCCAGCACGAGCGCGGCTGAGGCGCGCAAATCGCTCGCCATGACCGGCGCGCCAAACAACCGATCGACTCCCTGGATAATCGCGCTCGCCCCCTCGAGCTGCATGTGCGCGCCCATGCGCTTCAATTCCGCCACGTGCATGTAGCGCTGCGGGAAAACGTTTTCCGTGATCACGCTAATGCCTTCCGTCGTGGAAAGCAGCGCGCACATCTGCGCCTGCATGTCCGTCGGAAACCCGGGATACGGCTCGGTCGCCAGCTCGATAGGTTTCGATGCGCCGTTCGGCGAAACCGTGATTGAGTTCTCCGCCCATATGATCTGGTAACCGCAAGCCGTCAGCGCATCCGTCACCGAGCTGACATGATCGCGCACCACCCGCTTGACCGTGACGCCGTTGCCGCAAATCGCGCCCGCGACCAGGAACGTCCCTGCTTCGATGCGATCGGGAATGATGTCGTGCTCGGCACCATGCAATTCCTTTACGCCTTCGATGATCAACCGCCGTGTCCCCGCGCCTTCGATTTTCGCACCCATCTTGTTCAGAAAATTCGCCAGGTCCACGACCTCAGGCTCGGTCGCCGCTCCCTCGATGACGGTGATCCCCTCGGCCAGGACCGCGGCCATCATCACGTTGTCGGTCCCGAGCACCGTCGGGCCGAACTTGCCGGTAAGATTGATGATCGCGCCTTCCAATTTCGGGGCGAACATCTTCACGTTGCCCCCTTCCACCCGCACGGCGGCGCCGAGCGCTTCAAAACCTTTCAGGTGCAAATCGATCGGGCGATCGCCGATGACGCAACCGCCCGGCATCGATACCGTCGCTTCCTTGCAGCGGCCCAAAAGCGGGCCGAGCACGCAGACGGACGCGCGCATTTTTCGCACAACATCATATGGCGCGATTGATTCGATCGTCTCGGCCGTGACCGTGACCGTGCCGCTGGCGCGCTCCACCTGGGCGCCGAGGTGCATAAGGATTTGGAGCATGTAATGCGTGTCGCTCAGATCGGGCACGCGATGGAGGATGCACGATTCCTTGGTGAGCAGCGTGGCCGCGAGGATCGGCAGCGCGGAGTTTTTCGATCCGCTAATCTTGATCGTGCCTGAGAGCGGTCGCCCGCCATGAATGACAATTTTATCCATACCTGCCAAAGAGGAATCGTGTCAGACCGGAATAATCGCGTATTTGCTCGATGTCGTGATAATTTTTCTCCGCCATGAGCGCGGACAGCTCGCCCGCCTGGCCGATCCCCAGCTCCAACGTCAGCAAACCGCCCGCGCTCAGATGAGCACGCGCCGCGTCGATTAACTTGCAGATCATTTCCGTCCCGCGCTCGCCGGCGAAGAGAGCTGTTTCGGGATCGTGCAAGACCTCGCGGGAAAGCGTCGCGCGATCACCCGCGGGTATATATGGCAGATTGGCGACGATCAGATCGAAGGTGCCGTCGAACGCTGCCAGTAGGTCGCT
>DASQLH010000297.1:0-3619 GCA_035630155.1 Chthoniobacterales bacterium | reverse complement strand
TTCGACGGCACCGATCTGCTCCATTGCCCGGAGGAAGAGCTGCGGCGCATTCGCGGCAAACGCATCTCGATGATCTTCCAGGACCCGATGACCTCGCTAAATCCTTACATGCGCATCGGCGATCAGGTCATCGAGCCGCTGCTCATTCATGAAAAACTCTCGCGGGCGAAGGCGTTCGCGCGCGGCGTGAGCGCGCTGCGCGAAGTGGGCATTCAGGATGCCGAGAAACGGATGCGCTCCTATCCGCATGAATTTTCCGGCGGCATGCGCCAGCGGGTCATGATCGCGACCGCCCTCATCACCCAGCCGGAAATCCTGATCGCGGACGAGCCGACCACGGCGCTCGACGTCACCGTGCAGGCGCAAATCCTGGAGCTGATTCGCGCTCTCCAGCAAAAACGCGGCATGGCCGTGATCCTCATCACGCACGATATCGGGATCGTCTCCAGCTTCTGCGATCGAGTGCTCGTCATGTACGCCGGCCGCATTCTGGAGGAAGCATCGACCGACCGGCTCTTTTACGAACCGAAACATCCCTACAATCAGGCCTTGCAGCGCGCGATTCCCGCCTTGAACGAAAAGGGCGTCGAGCTCGTCACGATTCCCGGCGCGCCGCCGGATGTTTCCGCGCGCATCGAGGGTTGTCCGTTCGCCCCGCGGTGCGAATATGCCTTGGAGAAATGCCGAACATCGCCCATCGCCCTCAAGGAAGTTGTTCCCGGCCATTTCTCGGCCTGCCTGCGAATCCAATTAGGCGAGATCGATCTCGCGCCCGCGCTGTCGTCGAGCGAGATTTCCACATAAAGTACGCTACTTTCTTTTTACGATGACCAGGATCCACCACCCAAAATCCACTGGGACAAAATGGGCGCTGCTGGCGGGAATCCTCGCTGCCGCGGGCGTCGCCTGGGGGTCGTTTTACTTCAGCCGGACCCAGGAAAACAAGGTGGTGGAACGGGATCACTGGGTCGATCGACCGGTTCCTGAAGACAAGCAGCTCCGGCGGGAGCTCACCCTGGACCAATATCTGGTCACGCGCCGAAGTGCGAGCGAAACGGCCTTTCGCAATCCTTACTGGGACAACAAACGCCCCGGCATTTATGTGGACATCATCACGAACGAGCCGCTGTTCTCCTCGATCGACAAGTTCGACAACGGCATCGGCTGGCCCAGTTTCACCAAACCGATCGAGCCGGAAAGCGTCACTCAGAATATCGACAACCGTCATGGCATGACCCGCACCCAACTGCGCGCGAGGAAAAGCCAGTCGCACCTTGGCCATCTCTTTAATGATGGTCCGCCGCCGACGGGTTTGAATTACCAGGTGAACTCGTCGGCGCTGCGGTTTGTCCCGGTCGAGAAGTTCAAGGAAGAAGGCTACGGGAAATATCTTCCACTCTTCGAGCAGCAGCCGGCCCCCACGCCAGCCAAGTGACCGCCGAAGAATGATCGATCCAAACCAGCCCCGGAAACAGGCGGGACGACTCAGCTTGCTTCTGTCTCTCGGCGCCATCGCCATCGTGGTAACGGCGTTCGCTTTCCTGGCTCGTGCGCAGGAGAAAAACACCGTCGCCGCCAAGCCGGACCCCGGCGCCCAATCCACCGCGGATGCCGATCTGCGCGCCCGCCTGACGCCGCTTCAGTACCACGTCACGCGGGAAAACGGCACGGAGCCGCCGTTCAAGAATGAGTATTGGAACAATCATCGCGCCGGCATTTACGTTGACGTCATCAGCGGCACGCCGCTTTTCAGCTCACTCGACAAGTTTGAAAGCGGGACGGGCTGGCCAAGCTTTACGAAACCGATCGAAGCGGACCGCGTGGTCGAAAAAGTCGATCACTCGTTTGGAGTCCGCAGCGAAATTCGCTCGAAGTCGAGCGACTCCCATCTCGGCCATGTCTTCGATGACGGACCTCCGCCGACTGGCTTGCGATATTGCATGAACTCCGCCGCCCTGCGTTTCGTGCCGGTGGAGAAGCTGAAGGAGGAGAGCCTCGCGCAGTACCTTCCTCTCTTCGAATCGAAGAAGTAGCTGTAGCCGTCTCGCTATGCGAGACGCGAGAGTTGACGTAGACGCATCCCCGCGCTCCGCACAGCGGAGCGGCTACAGAAGAAAGCGAAAGCCAAATGCACTTGTCACGACAGCAGCGTGACGCGACCATCGGCTCGGTCCAATGCAGGCTGTTTTTCTCGAAGTCGAAGATGTCCGAACGCATTTTCCGGTCGAAAGCGGATTCGTCTTCAAGCGCCGGGTCGGCACGGTCAAGGCGGTCAATGGCGTCTCGTTTGTCTTGCGGAAAGGCGAGGTGCTCGGGCTCGTAGGCGAATCGGGCTGCGGGAAATCCACGCTCGGCCGAACCATTCTCCAACTAATCCCAGCGACCTCCGGGAGCGTCGTGCTCGAAGGCCGGAACTTGAATCGCCTCCACGGCCGCGAGCTGCGGCGCGCCCGCGCCGATTTCCAGATGATCTTCCAGGATCCCTACGCGTCGCTGAATCCGCGCATGACGGTGTTCGACACGCTGGCCGAAGCCATTCTCGCCCATCGAAAAGTCTCGCGCAGCGAACTGCGCTCGCAGGTCGCCTCGCTCATGAGCAAGGTGGGCCTCCTGCCGCGCGCGATGAAAAAATATCCGCACGAGTTTTCCGGCGGCCAGCGGCAGCGGATCGCCATCGCGCGCGCTCTCGCAGTCGAACCGAAGTTGATCATCGCCGACGAACCGGTCTCCGCTCTCGATGTTTCGATTCAGGCCCAGATCATCAACTTGATCGCCAAAATCCGGCGGGAGATGGATCTCACGCTGATTTTCATTTCTCACGATCTCTCGGTCGTGAAGCACATGTCCGACCGCATCGCCGTGATGTATCTCGGGAAAATCGTCGAGCTCGGCTCGCCGGACCAGGTGCTGGCTGCCCCGCTTCATCCCTACACGAAGGCGCTGGTCAGCGCCGTGCCGATCCCCGATCCAAAACGCGAGAGCTTGCGGAAGCGAATCGTTCTGCCGGGCGACCCGCCCTCGCCGATGAGGCCGCCGGTCGGCTGCCCCTTTCATCCGCGATGTCCCTACATGATCGAATCCTGCAAAGCGCAAGTGCCGCCGCTGGTCGATTGGGGCGAAAACCATTTCGCCGCCTGCATTCGCGTGCCGGAGATTAATGATCAAATGCGCAGCGTCTCTGCCTCTGGAGACGGCCTGCCCTCAGGCCGTTGAGCGCGATGTGGATCACAGGGTTCCGCGTCCGGCACGAGGGCGTGCCGGCTCCAGATGCTATTCCGTAACCAGCTTCTCGAAACGCGGATCGCCACGCAGCGGCTCCCATTCGGGCTCGACCCGCAATGTTCCCGGCGTCGGTCCCATCGGCAAACCGCGCAGCTCTTCCAATTGCGAGATCGCCAAATCTTTCTCGCCGACCTGCCCATGAATCACGGCCAGGTTGGTGGCGATGATCGGGCCATCGTAGGCGTCCAGCGAAACAGGCAGCATCGCGGCCGCCTGCTCTCCTGCGCGCATCGCCTCCTCCTTCTGGCCAAGGGCGGCATGGACCAATCCGAGCATGGCGAAAGCCTTCGCATCATCCGCGCAACAGCCGAGGTCGGCTTCGACGTCGCGGCGCGTC
>DASQLH010000296.1:0-26394 GCA_035630155.1 Chthoniobacterales bacterium | reverse complement strand
GTCTTGATTGGGACGAAGGCCCGCACGCGGGTGGTGATTTCGGTCCCTATTTTCAAAGCGAGCGCGAGGCGATTTATCAAAGCTATCTCGATAGGCTTCGCGCCGCCGATCGCGTCTATGATGACGCTGGCTCCGTTCGTTTTCGGTTCGCGCGCGAAAAGGTCACGGTCGACGACGTCATCTGTGGTCAGATCGAGTTCGACATGACCAGCCCCGAGACGAATCCGGACATGACGATTCGCCGGCCCGATGGCTCCTGGATTTTTCATTTCGTGAATGTGGTGGACGACATCGAGATGAAGATCTCGCACGTGATTCGCGGCGAGGACCATCTCTCGAACTCGCCGAAGCATGTGCAGCTTTATCGCGCGCTCGGCGCCGCGCCGCCGCGTTTCGCGCACATCCCGCTCATCCTGAACCTGGACGGCTCGAAGATGAGCAAGCGCGACAAGGGCGCGAGCCTGAATACCTATATCGAAGGCGGTTATCTTCCCGAAGCCGTGCGCAATTATATCTGTTTGCTCGGCTGGTCGCCCAAGGATAACCGCGAAAAGCTCGAGCTCGATGAAGTGGTGCGCCTGTTCGAGCTCGAGAAGGTCCATCGCAAGAACGCCGCGTTCGATCTCGATAAATGCATCTGGCTCAACGGCGAATATGTGCGCGAGCTGGGCGACGATCGCTTTCAGGAATTGGGGAGAAATGCTCTGGCGAAGTCCGGCATCGATCTCTCAAAGTTTTCTCCTGATTACGTCCGCGCCGCGCTCGAGACGTGCAAAGCGAAGTTCAAGCTCTTCAGCGAGTTGCCCGCTTATGGCGGTTTCTATTTCCTCGACGAGTTCCAATACAACCTGGAGGGCGTCGCAAAGCATTTCGTCCCGGAGAACCGGCCACGCCTCCTCGCCGTTCGCGAAGCGTTTGCCGCGCTCGAGAATTTTGACGCCGCGAGCCTGGAGACGGCGTTGAAGGGCACGGCCGCCCAACTTGGCGTTAAAGTCGGTGTGTTAGTTCATCCCACGCGTCTCGCCGTTACCGGCAGCAACGCGGGCCCGAGTCTCTATCATCTCCTGGAAATCCTCGGCAAAGAGAAGGTCCTCGCGCGCCTCGACCGAGCGCTGGCCGGTTTTTGATTCGCGTGCGCCACCGGCGCGGGGGCGCGCCGGCTCCAGGGTGAGGCAGATTGCCGCATTGGAGACGGCCTGCCCTCAGGCCGTTTGAGAGGCGGCGGCTATCTCTTCTTCGCTTCCTTCGACCACGTATCTTTTAACGTGATCGTGCGATTGAAAACCAGCTGCCCGGGCTGCGAATCCGGATCGAGCGCAAAGTAACCGAGCCGCTCGAACTGGTAGCGAATGTCCGGATCGGCGTCTTGCAGCGACGGCTCGCATTTGGCGCTCACGATTTCGAGCGAGTTCGGATTCAGGAACGACTTGAAATCGCCATCGGCGTCCGGCTCAGCCGCCGTGAACAGCCGATCATAAAGACGCACCTCGGCGCCGATCGCGTGGGGGGCGCTCACCCAGTGGATCGTCCCCTTGATCTTGCGGCCGGAAGTCGCGCCGCCCGATTTGCTCTCGAGATCAGCCGTGCAACGCAGCTCGGTTACGTTGCCGGCGGCATCCTTCACCACTTCGTCGCACTTAATAATATAGGCGTACTTCAGGCGGACCTCGCCGCCCGGCTTGAGCCGAAAATATTTTGGCGGCGGCGTTTCCGTGAAATCGGCACCCTCGATGAACAGCTCGCGGCTGAACGGAATCTTCCGCGAACCGGCTCCCGGGTCTTCTGGATTGTTGACCGCATCGAGCTCCTCCACCTGACCTTCAGGATAATTCGTGATGGCAACTTTGAGCGGCCGCAGGACCGCGAGCCGCCGCAGCGCGGCGCGGTTGAATTCCTCCCGCACCGTATGTTCCAGCACTGCGATATCTGTCAGGCTCGGATATTTCGTGATGCCAATGTTATAGGCAAAGGTGCGGATCGCGCTCGCCGTCATGCCGCGCCGCCGAAGAGCGGAGATAGTCGGCATGCGCGGGTCGTCCCATCCCTTCACGAGCCCCTCGTTCACGAGCTGGAGGAGCTTGCGCTTGCTCATGACGGTGTAGTTGATGTTGAGCCGCGCGAATTCGTATTGATGCGGAAGCGGCGGGGGGAGTTCGAGGGAATCCAAAATCCATTCGTAGAGCGGGCGGTGCACCTCGAATTCCAGGGTGCAAACCGAATGCGTGATCCCCTCGACGTAATCGCTCAAGGTGTGGGCCCAATCGTACATCGGATAGATGCTCCATTTGTTGGCGGTCCGATGATGTTCGGCGTGCTTGATGCGATACAGGACCGGATCGCGCAGCCACATGTTGGGCGCGCTCATGTCGATCTTCGCCCGGAGCGTGCGCGCGCCATCCGGGAATTCGCCCGCCTTCATCCGCGCCAGCAGATCCAGACTTTCTTCAACGGGACGATTACGAAACGGGCTTTCCTTGCCGAGCCGGCGAAACTCGTCGGTCTGCTCCTGGCTCATGTCGCAGACATACGCCTTGCCTTTGCGCACGAGCTCGACCGCGTATTCGTAAAACTGCTCGAAATAATCGGACGCGTAACAGGGAGCCTGACCGAAGTGCTCATCGGCCCAGCCGTCGATGAGCCACTTCACATCGAACAGGATGGAATCGACGTACTCGGTTTCTTCCTTGGTGGGATTCGTGTCGTCCATCCGGACGTTGCATTTGCCGCCGAACTCCCGCGCGAGGCCAAAGTTCAGGCAGATCGATTTGGCGTGACCGATGTGGAGATAGCCGTTCGGTTCCGGAGGGAAACGCGTCAGGATATGCTTGTGCTTCCCCGAACGGAGATCCTCCGCCACGATGTCGCGAATGAAATCGGACGGCGCGGCTGGCGGATTTTCGTTTGGCGTTGTCATCTGGTGCGCGACACTAGCGACGGACGGGATGGGAGACAAGGAGCGGCGTCTCCAAACAGCGCCCAGAGACAACGAGCGGCGTTTCCAAGCCGCACGCAGAGACACCCTCATCCTAACCTTCTCCCACGGGGAGAAGGACTTTCTCTCCCCTTGGGAGAGAAGGACGCGCAGCGCCAAGTGAGGGCGAAGGAGTGGGCGAGGGGGGGGGTAGGGTGAGCTCAGTTTGGAAGAGTGTGTTGCACAGCCGTGGCTCCTGTCGAATATGGCGAAGCGGAAATGAAGGAGATCTACACGCTCGTCGATTTAAAAAGCTGGAAACCGAAGGCCAAGACTCCCATCCGTCTCGGCGTCTTCGGCAATCCGGTGGCGCACTCGCTTTCGCCGGAAATGCAGAACGCGGCCTTGGAAAACTGCGGGCTGCCGATGCGCTATGCGCGGTTCCAAATTGGCGCGGGTGAATTGCCCGCTGCACTCGAGTTACTGCCGGAGCTCAATTTTGTCGGGGTGAACCTGACGGTTCCGCACAAGATCGCCGCCCTGAAACTCATGACCGAGGTCGATGAAAGCGCCCGGCAAGCCGGCGCCGTCAACACCATCAAGATTGAGGATGGCAAACTGCGCGGCTTCAATACCGACGGGAAAGGATTTTCTCGAGCGATCCGCGAGGAGTTCTCGGTCGATCTTCGCGACTTGCGCGTTCTCGTCCTGGGGGCGGGCGGCGCGGCCCGCGCCATCGCGCTGGAGTGCGCGAAGGAAAACTCGGAGCGGCTCGTGCTGGCCAATCGCGATTTCGAAAAGGCCAAACAGCTCGCCGACGAACTGCGGTCTTTTTTTGGTGAGGCGAGAGTTTTGGGACCCGTTCCGCGTCTCCAGGCGATCCCGTGGGATGAAGCCGCCTTCCGATTTCAGATCGCCAACGTCGACCTGGTCGTGAATGCGACCCCGGTCGGGTTGCATCATGCCGATGCCGCGCCGATCTCGGCGCGACTCCTCGCGCCTCACCTGATGGTGTACGACACCGTTTATTCGAGCCGCCAGACCGCGTTGATTTCCGCCGCGGTCGAGGCCGGCGCGCGTGCCGCCAATGGCTTATCGATGTTGTTGCATCAAGGCGCGCTCGGCTTTGAAATTTGGTTCGATCGCGCCGCGCCGCTCAATGTCATGCGGAAAGCTCTTCTGTAGCCGTCGCCCTGCCTGCCACGCCGAAGCTTGCGAAGGCGGGTGGGCGACGTTTGGAGCCGGCCTGCCCTCAGGCCGGTGGGATCCGATATCGCTGCGGAATAACGGCACGAAGGCGTGCCGTCTCCAATGCGCTTCGCATAGCGAAGCGGCTACAGAAGAAAAGCGGTGGCGTTCACGAATTTTCCTGCGCCATCTCGCGGCCGCGTTCTGTGGCGGCTTCGACGGCGGCAATCAAACCTTCCGATGTCTTGAGTTTTTCCATCGCGGTGAGTCCGGCGGCGGTGGTTCCGCCGGGCGTGACGACCATCTTGCGCAATTCCTCCGGCGAAAGTTTGCTCTCCGCGGCGAGTTGGGCGGCGCCGAGAACGGTTTGCGTTGCGAGGGTCAGCGCCACATCCCAGGCGAGTCCCATTTTCTCCCCGCCTTGCGCCAGAGCTTCGATCACCGTGTAAACAAACGCGGGGCCGCTCCCAGCCAGAGCGGTGACGGCGTCGATCTCTTCTTCCTTCACTTCGACGACGACGCCAATGGCGCCAAAAACATTGCGCGCCAGAGCGATGTCTTCAGCGGTGGAGCGCCCACTCCTGGCCAGCGCGGTGGCCGCGCGGCAGACAGCCGAGGGCGTGTTCGTCATCGCGCGCATGAATCTCGCGCCCGCAGCTTTCTCCATGCTGGCGATCCGAGTGCCGGCGGCCAGCGAGACAACGAGCTTGCCTTCAATCAGCGCGGCGATATCGCCCAGGGCCGGCACGACCACGGCCGGCTTTACGCCGACAAAAATAATGTCGGCCCGCTTCGCGACGTCCCCGTTCTCCGCGGTGCCAGAAATCCCAAGTTCGCTTTCCAATGTTCGCCGCGCCGCTTCATTCGGTTCGCTCACCATGATCTCGGAGGGAGGACAATATTTTACCCGCACCAGGCCGCGAATAACAGAGCCCGCCAGCTTTCCGCCGCCGATGAAACCCAGGCGCGGCGCCCGGTTGGAAGTTTGAGAATCCATGTCTATGCCTCATATTAACCAATGGTAAGCGCAGGTGTAAATTTCGGTCTCGACCTCGTGGAGGAGATCGCCGAGCTGAAGCGGGAGCGAAACGCCGTCATCCTCGCGCACAACTACCAGGTGCCGGAGCTCCAGGATATCGCCGATTACGTGGGCGACTCGCTGGGGCTCAGTTATCGGGCCGCTCAGACCGATGCCGACGTGATCCTCTTTTGCGGCGTCCATTTCATGGCGGAGACGGCGAAGATCATTAATCCATCGAAGCGCGTTTTGTTGCCCGATCTCGACGCGGGTTGTTCGCTCTCCGCGTCGTGTCCGCCGGATAAACTGAAAGCGTTCATCGAGGAGCATGCGGACAAGAATTATTACGTCATCGCCTACATCAATTGCAGCGCCGGCGTGAAGGCGCTCTCGGACGTCATCTGCACGAGCGGCAACGCGGAGAAAATTGTGCGGAGCGCGCCCGCCGATCGAAATATCCTTTTTGTGCCGGACCAAAACCTCGGCGCGTGGGTCATCGAACGCACCGGGCGCCAAATGGATCTTTGGCAGGGGACTTGTTATATCCACGTCGAATTTACCGAGCGCAGTATCAATAAGATCCGCGAAAAATTTCCGAACGCCCCGGTCGTCGCGCATCCCGAGTGCACTTATGCGGTGCGCCTGCTGGCGGACGAAGTTTGTTCGACGGAAAAAATGGTGGGTTTTTGCCGGCAATCGCCCGCGAAGGAAATCATCGTTGTGACTGAGGCGGGAATGCTGCATCGCCTGAAAAAGGAAGTTCCCGGCAAGATCTTCATTCCCGGCCCGACTGAGAATTGTTTCTGCGGCGAGTGCCGGTTCATGAAAATGAATACGCTCGAGAAAGCCCACGCCGCGCTGTTGAATATGCAGCCGGAAATCATCCTACCCGAGGAGCTGCGAAAACGCGCCGAAGCGCCCATCCTTCGCATGCTCGAGCTGAGCAAGTAGGGACGGCGCGCTGCGCCGTCCGCTGGCGCCTCGCTTCCCGTCGATTTGTTCTCACTGCGGACGCCGCAGCGCGGCGTCCCTACCTCACTTGTCACTTGTCACCCGTCACTTTCCCCGTTTCACTTCTGCCGCGATGCAGCGACCTACTATTTGGCTCATGCTGGTGGTTTTGCTGCTGGGCATTCTCTTCCTGCGCGAACCGCGCCTTGAGCGCTCCGAGGAATTTTTCCTGAGATGGCTCCTGAAGAATTCCGATCTGCACGGACCGCCCGCGCCGCTCACGGTGGTGGAAATCGGACACGATCCGCTCCTCGCACAGGAGGCAGCCGCTGCGAATTCGGAGATGAGTGCGGTGATGCCCCTGGAATATGCGCTTTTTCTCCAATCCGTTCTCCCTTTTCAGCCCACGGTGGTGGCATTCGAAAACATTCTGAAATGGCGTGAGACGGAGAAAGGGAACGAGCAGGTGCTCACCGACCTGGCCATGCGCGTGCCGCGTCTGCTCCTGGCGGCGGAATTAACCAGCACGCCCGATCCGGACGCGCCGGGGCCGGAGATTCAGGGATTCACGCAGGTGAAAGGGAAACGGGGCGAGCTCGTCGAGTTTCCCGGGGTTGGCCGCCAGCCCAGTGAAGAGCTCCGCCTCATCGCGACCGCCGGTTTCATCAATCTTCCGGATGAAATTGCGGATGACATTCATGTTCCGCTTCTCTTCCGCTATCGCGGAGAGGTCATTCCTTCTTTTGCGTTCGAGGCCATCCTTCTCTGGCTGCGCGTGACGCCGGGTGAAGTTTCCATCGACCTCGACTCTCACATTTCGCTCCCGCAAGACCGCAAGATCCCGATCCGTCCGGACGGCACGGTTTTGATTTCACCCAGCGCGGGCAAGAAAGCGCACCGCATTGCCTTGAGCGATTTGCTCCTCGCCGTGCAGCAGCGCGATGCGGATCAAAAGAAGAATCCGGAGCTGGAGGCGATGCGCAATCAGATCGTTCTGGCCCGCACGCCGGCAAATCCGCTTTCGCCACCAAACGTTTTCGCCGCGACCATCGCCACCATTCAGACAAACTCTTACGTCCGCCGCATCAGCCCGATCTTCGATTGCATCATTCTTTTGCTTGCCGCTGTTGCGGTAGCGAAACTGCGGGATCTCTCCCGGGTCGACCTGGTTCTCTGCGCGATTGCCTTCACCGCGGCCTACTGCCTGATCGCGCTCGCCATTGTATCGCGCTGGCTGATTTGGTTGCCGGGTTGTCTGCCGCTCGGAGCGGTCTGGTTGCTCGTCTTGATTTCGATCGTCGTTCCTCATCGGTTTCGGGCCAGGCGGGAAGCGATCGCCATGTCGCCGCCGATTCCGTGAGGCCGCGACCGACGATGGCCGCCGCGAATCCCGAGATCGAAGAACGCATCGCCCGGCTTCATCAACCTGGGTTGGTCGATATGCACTTCGACCTGCCGATGGATTTGTATGAGAAGCGTGAGCGCCAAGACGTGCTCGCGACGGATTTTCTCCCCGACCTCGAAGCAGGCGATATCGGAGTCATCGGCGTGGCGCTTTACCTGGAGGACCGCTATTTGCCGGAGATGGGGTTGCGCGTGGCGCTGGATCAAATCGCGCGCCTTTACGCGGAGGTGGACCGGTCGGAGCGCTTCGCGATTTGCAAAAGCAACCGGGAGATTTTGCTCGCCCAGGCGGAAGGAAAAATCGCGTTGCTCATTACGATGGAAGGCGTGGAGCCGCTGGGCTCCGACCTGGATCTCCTCCGCGTCTTTTACGAGCTCGGCTTGCGCTCGCTTGGCCTTACTCACATGCGCCGAAATGCCGCCGGAGCTGGCGCGCTCTTTGCCCCCGGTGGCTCACCCAGTGATGGCTTGACCTCGTTTGGACGCGAGTTGGTGCGCGAGTGCGAGAGGCTTGGGATCATTATCGATCTCGCCCACATCAATCCGGCCGGCTTCGACGAGATCTTCGAAATCACGACGAAGCCGCTGATTGTTTCGCACACGAACGCGCGCCGTTATTTCGACATCGAACGCAATGTCAGCGATGAGCAAATCAGGATGGTCGGGGCGCGAGGAGGCGTCATTGGCATCAATGCCGTTTTGGTCAGCCCGAACAAAGAAGAAGCGACTCTCGATCGCTACATCGATCATATCAAACACGTCCGCGACATGATCGGGATTGAGGGCGTGGCCATCGGTTTCGATTTTTTTGAGTTCATTTACCGGCAATGGTCGGCGGAAGAGCAAGCTGCGTTTGGAAAGAAATTCAAGCACGCCCATTTCGTGCCCGAACTTGCGAATCACTCCCAGAGCCGCGCCGTGACCCGCCGCCTCATCGAGCGCGGCTTCACCGACGAAGAACTCGAACGAATCCTCTTTCGGAACTGGACGCGCATTTTCGAGCAGTGGCTGTGATGCGAATTCTCCGGTCCGGGGAGCGCACGCGCCTCGCGTGCGGATTTCGGCGCCTCGCCGAAATTGTTCCCCAATAAACAAGTTCGCGATCGCGAGGGCGCGATCGCCGGCACGCGGGGGCGCGTGCGCTTCCCAGAATTTTGCGGTTGCTCTTGTTAGGCAGGCGCGCTCATCTTCGCGCTGTTGAAATTCATCAATCTCACCCGCCGGACTGAGATCGGCGCCAACAGTTACTACTTCGAAGCGGCGGGCCAGCGGCTCGTGCTCGACTGCGGGATGCATCCGAAGCAGGAGGGCGAAGAAGCGCTGCCCAATTTCCGCATCCTCGACGATCGCCCGCTCGACGCGATCATTGTCTCGCACGCGCACCTCGATCATATCGGCACGTTGCCGGTGCTCATGCGCCGCCAGCCGGATGCGCAGATTTTCATGACGGAAACGACGGCGGAAATCGGCAGCGCCCTTTTGCATAATTCCGTCAACGTCATGACGCGGCAACGCGAGGAGCTCGGCGTGGTGATGTATCCGCTCTTCACCCACAAGGAAACCGATCGCGCTACGGACCGGTGGCGCTGGTGCCCACTGGGCCAGCCCTTCACCCTGGCAGGGGAGCGCGCCAGCCGGAGCGAGGGCGATGCGCTCACGGTGGAATTTGTCGATGCGGGGCATGTCCTGGGCGCGGCCGGTGTAATTCTCCGCGCGGAAGGCCGCACGGTTTTTTACAGCGGCGATGTCAATTTCGACGACCAAACGATCACGGCGGGCGCGGTCTTTCCCGAGTCCGGCGTCGATGTTCTCATCATGGAGACCACGCGCGGCGATCATCCGTTGCCGGAAGGATTCACGCGCGAGGCCGAGGAGCGGCGCCTCGCGGAAGCGATCGAGCGCGCGTTCAGCGCGGGCGGGTGCATTCTCATGCCGGTTTTTGCCCTGGGCAAAACGCAGGAAGCCCTCGGCATGATCTACAAATTCCGGAAGCAGAAATTGCTCGGCGAATTTCCGATCTACATCGGTGGGTTGAGCGTGAAGATGACCGAGATTTACGACCGGCGCGCGCTGACGATGCGCCGGCTCCTCCCGCGGCTGCAACTCCTCGAGGAATTGAATCCCTTCGTCCTGAACGGCCAGACCATTCACGATTCGCCCGCACGCGGGGGGAGGATTTACGCGCTTTCCAGCGGCATGATGACGCCGAAAACACTCTCGAATATTTTCGCGCGCCGCGTCATCGAAAATCCGGAGCACTCGATTTTCTTTGTCGGCTACGCGGACCCGGAATCGCCGGCCGGCATTCTCAAAGCGACCCAGCCCGGCGAACTTGTCTCACTCGATCCCGAGGAGCCTCCGCTGCGTTTGAATTGCAAGGTCGAGCAATTCCAATTCAGCGCGCACGCTTCGCGCGAATCGATCGTTGATTATGTGAAGAAGCTCGCACCGAAGAAGATCGTCCTGGTCCATGGCGACATGCCCGCCGTGGAATGGACGCACGCGCAGCTTGCCGCGGCGTTG
The DNA here is from genome assembly GCA_035630155.1 of Chthoniobacterales bacterium. Classification (GTDB taxonomy): domain Bacteria; phylum Verrucomicrobiota; class Verrucomicrobiia; order Chthoniobacterales; family UBA10450; genus AV80. The sequence goes on along the minus strand of DASQLH010000296.1, from coordinate 16,399 downwards.
CCAGGATCGGAAGTGATCGTGCCGAAACCGGGAGTAGAGTTGGAGTTGTAGCTAACGTCGTGGCTAATCACTCGCCACGCCGTGGAAACTTGACGGCTTTAAGCCGTCAAGTTTATGCGACGCGGTTTGCCGAATGAGAATCGTCTCGTGGAATATCAACTCACTGCGCAGACGGCTGGAGCGTTTCGTGGGTTGGCTCGCCCAAACGCAGCCCGATGTGGTCTGCCTCCAGGAAACGAAATGCACGGATGAACAGTTCCCGGTGCTTGACCTGCGCGCGGCGGGATACCACTCCGCCTTTCATGGCCAGAAATCGTATAATGGCGTCGCGATCCTCTCGAAAATTGAGCCGCGTGACGTGCGGCCGGCTCTTTGCGATGAAGAGGAAGATCCGCAGGCGCGGGTGATCGCGGCCACGATTGGAGAGGTGCGGGTTTATTCGATCTACGCGCCGAACGGCCAGGCGGTCGGGTCGCCGGCCTACGATTACAAGCTGAAGTGGTATGCGCGGCTGCGACATTGCCTCGAGCGAGAAAGCCGCGCTCAGCATCTCGTGGTTTGCGGCGACTTTAACGTCGCGCCGAAAGACGAGGACGTTTACGACCCAGACCTGTGGCGGGGCGCGATCATGTGTTCGGAAGGCGAACGCAAGGCGTTTGAGGAGGTGTGTGGGATCGGATTAGTCGACACGTTGCGATTGCATCATCCCGAGCCGGGTCTTTTCAGCTGGTGGGATTATCGGATGCTTGCCTTTCCCAAGAATCGCGGGCTCCGGATCGATGCGATCCTCGCGACCAAATCGCTGGCGGAGGGTTGTACCGCGACGGGCATCGAGCGCGAAATGCGCAAAGGCAAAGAGCCGTCGGATCACGCGCCGGTTTGGGCGGAGTTTTCGCTGTAGGCGGAACATAGGCTGAAAGCCTATGTTCCGGCGCTAGACGTTCCACCCCGGACACCGCATTTTGTCCCTAATGTCCCCGGTTCCGCATCTCCGCGTCCGCGACGCGCCCGTAAAGCCGCTGCTCATCTTCGACGGCGATTGCCATTTCTGCCGCCGCTGGGTCGAGCGCTGGCGCGACTTGACTGAGGGCGCGGTGGAGTATGCGCCGTTCCAGGAAGTCGCTTCGCGTTTTCCTGAAATCCCGCGCGAAGCCTTCGAGAAGGCGGTTCACTTCATCGAGCGAGACGGAACCGTTTACCGCGCAGCCGAGGCGGTCTTCCGCTCGTTAGGCACGGTGCGCGGCGGACGCGCGCTGGGCTGGTGTTATGGGCACGTTCCGGGTTTTGCGCCGGTCACGGAAACTGGCTATGGCTTTATCGCGCGCAATCGCCAGCTTGCGTCCTTCTTCACGCGCCTCCTCTGGGGCAACGATGTCCGTCCGCCCACCTATTTCGAGAGTCGAAGGTTGTTTGTCCGCTCGCTCGGCGGCATCTACCTGATCGCGTTCGTCTCGCTCTGGTTGCAAGTGGATGGGTTGATCGGCGGGGAGGGGATTTCGCCGGTGGGCCGATATCTCCAGCTCGCGCGCGAGCATCTCGGCGCCAGCGCTCCATTCCTTTTGCCGACGCTTTGCTGGATCAATTCCAGTGATGCGTTCCTGCATTTTCTCTGCGGTGCGGGCGCGCTCGTTTCCGTTTTGTTAATGGCGGGTCTGGCGCCGGTCTTGTCGCTAATTGTGCTCTTCGTCCTCTATCTGTCGCTGACCATCGCCGGCCAAACGTTCCTCAGTTTTCAATGGGACATCCTGCTGCTCGAAGCTGGATTCCTGGCGATCTTCTTCGCTCCGTTTCGCTGGCGGATGAGCGGCGAGCGCGAGGCGCCATTTTCCCGCGCCGGTTTTTTTCTGCTCAAGCTTCTTCTCTTTAAACTGATGCTGATGTCCGGCGTGGTGAAGCTGACGAGCGGTGACGATTCCTGGTGGAACCTGACTGCGCTCGATTACCATTATTGGACGCAACCGCTCCCAACCGTGATTGGCTGGTGGGCCGACCAGCATCCCGCGTGGTTCAAGAAATTCTCGGTCGCGTTTTGTCTTTTCGTCGAGATCATCGTTCCGTTTTTCATTTGGGCCCCGCGCCGGGTGCGGCATATCGCGGCCGGGCTCCTGATCTTCCTCCAAGTCGCAATCGCGGCGACGGGGAATTATTGCTTCTTCAATCTGCTCACGATCGCGCTCTGTCTGCTCCTGATCGATGACGCGTTATGGCGAGGTCTGGTAGGGACGGCGCACTGCGCCGTCCGCGGCCCGCGCAGCGCGCGGGCCCTACCAAATTTCGGCGCCATCGCCTTGCTCGTGATCACGTTGCCGATAAATGCCATGCTGATCTTCTCGGGCTTCAGGCCGCAGGCCGAATGGCCGCGCCCGATTGCCGCGCTGCAGAGCTGCTTCGAGCCGTTCCGCATCGTGAACGGTTACGGGCTTTTCCGCGTGATGACGAAATCGCGTCCTGAGATCATCGTGGAAGGGAGCGCCGATGGGATCGAGTGGCTGCCATACGAATTCAGATGGAAACCGGGCGCCCTGGATAAAGCACCGCAGTGGGCAGCGCCGCATCAGCCGCGTCTCGACTGGCAGATGTGGTTCGCGGCGCTCGGCAATTACCGGCGGAATCCCTGGTTCGTCAGCTTTCTGGAGCGCCTGCTGCGCAACCAGCCGGAGGTCACGCGCCTGCTTGTGCGCAATCCTTTTCCTAACGACCCGCCGCGATACGTCCGCGCTCGGATGTATGAATATCGTTTCACGAACTCTTCCGACCATCGAGCCACCGGCGCGTGGTGGAAGCGGGAAGAGCGAGAAAATTATCTTCCCGCGATTTCACTCGAGAACTTCGAGCGCCGATAATTCTACCAGGCCCAGCCGCCGCGAGGTCCCTGTTGCGGAGGGGGCGTGGGCTCGCCGGCCAGAGGCGAACGGCCGTCGATGGTTAACTCGTCATTCGTCGCGCACCCGGCGAGGAGCAGGCACACCAGGGAAATCGAAAGGATTGAGAGGCGAGGAATAATCGATGAAACATTCATGTGCAGGCTCCGTTGGGTTCTTCTAAGGTAGCGCGATTCAAATCATGGCAACTCGACTCTTCCAATTCGCCGCGCTCACGGCCATTGCCGCGGCGCTGACCGGCTGCGGCACCGTGACCGACATGGTCACTTCGCACGTGCCCCAGCGACATACCGGCCGCCCTTCCATCGTCGTCGATCTCGGGGAACAGGAAGCTTACCTTTATCGCGGAAAACATCGGACAGCTTCGTCGCGGATTTCGAGCGGCCGCGAGGGATTCCGAACGCCGACAGGGCGTTTCCGGGTCATCCGGAAAGATGAAGACCACCGCTCCAGTCTCTACGGCGATTACGTCGATGATTCAGGCAGAATCGTGAAAGCAAACGTGGACAGCCGGAAGGATCGCAAGCCGCGAGGCGCGCGTTTCGTCGGCGCGGCGATGCCGTTCTATCTGGAATTCTCGCCCAGCTACGGATTGCACCAAGGCTATTTGCCCGGCGTGCCGGCCTCGCACGGCTGCATCCGGATGCCGTATTGGAAAGCCCGGCAGTTCTATAACGCCGCTCGCATAGGGACCTCGGTTACCGTCAAGCCATGAGGCGACTTCTTCTGGCGCTAATCCTGAGTTAGATAGAAAACAGCAGGGAGAATCAGCTTAGCCAAGGGTTCAGGCATTCGCCAAGCTGGCGGAAAGTCGGTTTGGCTTAGAACCACCGAGTCCAGCGATTGGCCTTAAGATTGTCGACGAAGGTAGGGGGAAGAATTGGGCCACCATCCCGGAAAAACGTATTGCTTTCCCAGCCCAGTTAACTCAAACCGGCACGATGATCCCCAGTACCCCTGACGCCATGCAAGACAGTTATCCCCCATCCGCCGACCGCGCGGCATCGGATGGAGCAAGTGTCTATCGCGTCTTGCCGCGTTCCCTGGCCTATCTTCCACGCGTTGCCTCGGTTGTCTCTTTTGGGATCGCTCTCTTCTGCTTTTCGGCCTACCTGACCGATTATCCTGGGGTGGTCGGGATGAATCCTCTGACCTCCATTGGAATCATGCTCGCCTCCGCCGGTCTCTGGTTTTTAAGTTGTTCCTCTCCGGAAAGCAGGGGTCTTTGGTTGGGGCGATTTCTTTCCTATCTTGTCATCTTGCTGGCGCTTTCGAAGGTCATTCATCTGCAGTTCGATTTTTCCCCCGCCCCGGATCGGCTGCTTTTTTCTGGCAGCCCCTATTTTCAGAGCATGGACGGGATTACGGCTCTCGCCTTTTTGTTTTGGGGTATAGGCTTTGCGTCTTTGGATCTTTTTTACAAAAAGGTCTCTTTTGGCCAGGTGCTTTTCATTCTGGGTCTCTTTCCGTCCCTTTTGGTCGTGACCTCTTACTATTACGGGGTTACCTGGTTTTACGGTCAGGACCCTGGGGGTCGTGTTTTGCCTTATACCTCGATTTGTTTTGTCCTTTGCTGCCTGGGAGGATTCTTCGCCAGGCCTTACACGTATCTCTGCCAGATGTTCGCGGCGGACGACATCCGCGGCATCATGGTTCGACGCCTGATTCCTCTGGTTTTTCTTCTGAGCCTCGTGGTGGGATGGTTGCGCCTCCGGGGTGAGCAGGCGGGAATTCTTAGTCCTCAGGCTGCCACCGCCATCTTCTCAGTCATGCTGGCAGGTCTTTTCTGTGTGGCCCTCTTTTGGACGTTGGTTTCGGTTTCACGCTTGGAGCGTTCCCGGGACGAGGCACGCGCGGCTCTGGTCGAGGCGAAAGAGGCCGCCGAGTCGCATAGCCGCGCCAAGAGTGACTTCCTCGCGAATATGAGCCACGAAATTCGCACGCCCATGAACGGCATCATCGGCATGACGGAACTCACGCTCGCAACCGAACTCACCCGGCAGCAGCGAGAGTATCTCGATATGGTGCAAAGCTCCGCCCAATCGCTTCTGGGTTTGATCAATGACATCCTGGATTTTTCCAAAATCGAGGCCGGCCATCTGAAGATAGAAGCGTTCGATTTCAGTTTGCGCGATTGCCTTCATCACACTCTCGAGCCTCTTGGGGTTCGCGCCCGTGCCAAAGGTCTCGAATTCGCCGTGCGGACAGATCCCCAGATATCCGATGCCCTCGTAGGCGACGCAGCCCGGCTCCGGCAAATCATCACTAACCTCGTCGATAACGCCATCAAGTTTACCGCGCGCGGGGAGATCGCTGTAGAAATAAATAGCGAAGGCGGTGACGGTGTTGAACTGCCTCTTCACTTTTCTGTTCGTGATACCGGAACGGGCATTCCCAGGGAGAAACTGGAAGTCATCTTCGAAGCGTTTGTCCAGGCGGACGGCTCGACCACCCGGTATCATGGCGGAACCGGTCTCGGCTTGGGAATTTGCCTGAAACTCGTGGAGCTGATGCGGGGAAAAATCTGGGTGGAGAGCACTCCAGGGGAAGGAAGCGTATTCCATTTCACGGCGCCTTTTTCCATCTCGAAGTCAACTATTCCCTGCCGCGAAGCCAGAGCGGTGGTGCCGGTGATGGCGCCGAAAGCGGAAACATTCGCGACGCCCCCCGCAGGGTCCGAGGCTGTCTGCGCTGAGACACCTGGTGCACGGCCATTGCGTATTCTTATTGCGGAGGATAATCCCGTTAACCAGGCGGTCGCGATGGGCATGCTTCGAGAGCAGGGATATACCATCACGCTGGCGGTAAATGGCCGGGAAGCCGTCCGCTTATGCAAACGCGAACGCCCCGATCTTATCCTGATGGATGTGCAAATTCCGGAGCTCGACGGCATCGGGTCCACGCGAGAAATTCGCGCGGCCGAGAAAGCCTCCGGTCAGCACACACCCATTATAGCCATGACGGCCTACGCCATGAGCGGCGACTCGGAACGGTGTCTCGTTGCGGGAATGGACGCATATCTCTCCAAACCATTAACCAAGGAGCGTCTGCTCACCACCATCGCTTCGGTCCTGGGCAAGAGCGATCCCAGGAGTGCCCGGGCCGCGCTCAGCACTCCTTTACCTGATCGCAGCACCTTGCTCGATAATCTCGATGGCGATACGGTATTGCTCGAGCAATTGACGACCCTGTTTAAGCAAAACACGCCGGCTTATCTGGCCCAGATGCGCCGCGCAATTAAAGAAAGAGACGGACTCGCTCTCGAAAAATTAGCGCATACTCTTGTCAGCTCGCTCGGAATTTTTCGCGCGAATCGTGCGACGGATCTTACCATGACGCTTCAGGCCGCCGGTAAGTCCCAAGACTTCGAAGAAGCGGGTCGTCATCTCACGGAATTGGAAAATGAAACCTGTCGAATTTACGCCGCAATCGAATCCCACTCCTGACGAAGGGACCGCCTCAAGTCCTCTGGACCCGGGTGTGCCCATTATTATCGCCGAGGACGATCCCGTCTCGCGCGCCTTGATCTCGGGTGTAGTGAAGAAGTGGGGATTTCGCACCATCGAAACTCGAGATGGATATGAAGCCATGGCCGCCATCCGCGCGGAGGAAGGCGCGGCTTTGGCAATTCTCGATTGGGTTATGCCCGGCATGGACGGATTGGAAGTATGCCGTTCTGTGCGAGCGAGTGAAAAAATGGTCTATATCATCATGCTTTCGGTGCGTGGCGGGACGGAAAGCCTGGTCGAAGGATTGGAGGGCGGTGCCGATGACTACCTGGTGAAACCATTCGACAAAAATGAATTGCTTGCCCGCCTTAAAGTCGGCCTGCGCGTCCTCAACTTGCAGACGTCGCTCGCAAGTCGCGTAAGAGAACTGGAAGCCGCCGCATCTGAGATCCGGGAGTACAAGCTCCGCTTTCCGCAATAGCAGGAGGCGGTTGTTTTAGCCTAAACTCAACGGACCCTGCCCGTTGCGATCTACTGGCCATTGCCTCGGCCGGGGTGGCCAATGGTTTCGCCGCGGCCACAAGAACTCATCCGTGCGTAAAAAAGTTTGTATGATGTTGTATTACTGATTGACATCTTTCAGCAAATTGTCCTGGATACGCAAAAATGAAGGAGACTCTCGCTGACGAATTGTCCCAGCTGGGGCTTACCCCCACCGAAGCGCAGGTCTATCTCGCGCTGGTCCAGAATGGGCCGATGGGAGCGAGCGCCATCGCGGCAGCGACCGGTCTGGCGCGCACCGCCGTGTATCCCACCCTCGGTGCGCTGGTGGACAAGGGTTTTGCAGAGGGCGGGGAAGGCTACGGAAGCCGCTTCTCGCCCGTGCCGGCAGAAAAAGCCTTGCCCCAGTTGTTGGCCATGGACAAAGCAGCGCTCCTGCATCGCGAACGACTCACCGCTCAAACGATCGAGCTAATCTCGTCGTTGGGCGACCAAGCGGAGAATGTTCCTGATGAGTTGCTCCAGGTGCTGCGCGGCCCGCGAGCGCTGAGCGAGCGGTTCGAACGATTGCAACTCGAAGCGGAGCACTCGATCGACTGCCTGGTTAAGAGCCCCCTTTTGGCCGATCCAAACAATCCGATACAGGAAAAAATCCAGCGTCGCGGCGTGCGTTATAAAAGCATTTACGAGAGCCGGCTGTTAGACGACCCGATCACAAAAGCCCGCGTCCTAAAGTGGATCGCTCTGGGGGAAGAAGCGCGCGTTCATCAGGGCGACCTGCCGCAGAAGCTGCTGATTTTCGATTCCAAAGTGGTCCTCATGCCGATAGTTCGATTCGGCGAAACACTCCGAACAGTCGTCATCCGTCACCCTGAGCTAGCGCAAACGTTAAGTCTCGCCTTTCAGTATCTTTGGGACAGGGCCGAACCGGTTTCCCTTGAACAACCCGACAAAGCTAGGAAGGCGAGGAACCTTCCCGCTAGTTCCCACGCCAGCCATCGAAACGATAAACCCGCGCCTGGATCGCTCATAGTCTGACGGTCCGGTGGTGATCGTTTTCGTTTATCTCAATTCACCCCGAGAGCCCCCTCGCCTCCTGAACCTGCGAAACAAAAACCCCGGAAATGAAACAAATCATAGCTCAAACCAGTACCCTGAAGCCCCAAAGCTTATTCAGGAGGCTGTTCTTCCCTATCGTTCCGTTTCTCACGGTTGTGGTTTCGCGGAAAACTTTTTTGCGAACCACGGACATTGGATCAACCACCCTTCTCAGCGCGTGCCGCGGATTGTGTTCTCAAAGTGTTTTTAAGTGTTCTCAAACTGTTTGTCTCGGCCACCCCTCCGCAATCCGATACAAGCGCACAACTTTTATCCGCGGTTCCCTCTTTATGCTCCCAAATCCCCGGCTGTTACCCTCCGCCCGCATTTCGTCGTTCCTCGGATTTGTGTCTTTGCTGGTGGCGTTCTTCGGCAGCATTACAATTGGTTTCGCCCAGGTCTCCACCTCCGGCGTCGGTCTGGTGCGACACGGTTTGACCCTGGGTGGGAGCAATCGAGTTGAGGGTTCGCTCCAGATCCTCACGGGCGAGTCGATCTCGTTCAACGGAACTCCGGTAATCACGGGCGACCTCCTGGTTCCGGGGACACCCGCAATTCAGTTCACCGGGAATCCAAACTACGGCGGCACCCTGCAGGGCGCCGGCAGCGCGCAGCCTTCCAATTATGTGATCTCGGGCGATGGGCATTTTTCACTTCGCCACGTAGTCACTCGCACCAATCCAGTCCCGATGCCGGTCGTAGCGCCTCCGCCGCTTCCGACAGGCACGCGGGACGTCACCCTCTCGATCGCCGGCAGCAACGCGGGCGGTTTTTCCACGATTCGCAATCTGGCGGTCGGCGGTAACGCTGGGAATGTCGTGGTGCCGCCGGGCACTTATGGTTCGTTCAGCGTGAGCGGAAAGAACAGCCTTACGCTCGGCGTTGCCGGCGCCACGCAGCCTGCCGTTTACAATTTTCAGCAACTCACCTTTAGCGGGAATGACGATCTGCGAATCGTCGGCCCTGTCATTATCACGGTGAACGGCGGGGTCATTTGCGGGGGGCGAATTGGGTCGTCGCCAAACCCGGGCTGGCTGAAGTTGCGATTGGCCACGGGTGACCTGGTCCTGAGCGGCAACAACAAAATCTACGGGGAAGTGTTTGTCCCCAACGGGACGGTTCATTTCAACGGCAACTCCGACCTGATCGGAGCCCTGGCCTGCGACCGGCTGGTCCTCAATGGAAACAACTTGCTTCGGTTCCTGGTTCTCAACGTCCCCCCCATTGCGAACAACCAACCGGTCACGACCAACGAAGATACTGCCACTGCGATTGTCCTGGAGGGCACGGACGCAGAGAACGGCCCGCTCACTTACACGCTCCTGTCCCAGCCTGCGCACGGCACGCTGACCGGCGTGCCCCCGAACCTGACCTACACGCCGGACCTTAATTATCATGAATCGGACAGTTTCACTTTCAAGGTGAACGACGGGCAGGCGGACTCAAATGTCGCCACGATCAGCATTGCGGTGATGCCGGTAAATGACCTGCCGATTGCTAATCCGGAGAGCCTGACCACTGAAGAAGATACCGCTCTTCCCATAGTTCTCTCCGGCCAGGATGTGGATGGCGATGCCTTGACCTATCGAATCGTTGCGGCGCCCGCCCATGGAACGCTCACTGGCACGGCTCCGCAACTGACCTACATGCCGGAGGCTAATTTCGATGAGGCGGATCAATTCACTTTCGTAGTGAATGACGGGACGGCGGATTCGGTTGTCACGACCATTGCGATCGATGTCGGCCCCAGGAACGATCGGCCCGTGGTGATCGACTCCGCGGTCGAGACGGATGAAGACAGCGCCTTCCCGTTCGTTCTGACTGGAACCGACGACGACGGGGACGCTTTGACCTACCGAATCGTGGCGCTTCCCGAGCACGGCACGCTCTCGGGCTCACCCCCAAACCTTACCTACACGCCCGCGCTGGATTATTACGGGCCGGATTCCTTCAGCTTTAGGGCGAATGATGGTCTCGACGATTCGGGTCTGGCGACTGTCGCGGTTACCATCAAACCGGTAAACGACGTTCCGGTCGCTACGGAGCAAAACCTCATCACCAGTGAAGACACGGCCCAGTCCATCGTTCTGAGAGGCACCGATGTGGATGGCGATGCGCTCGGATTCTCGATCGTGCTGCCACCGAGCCATGGAACACTCTCCGGGACGCCACCCAATTTGATCTACACTCCGGAAGCGGATTACGACCAGCCGGATAGCTTCACCTTCAGGGTTAACGACCATCTCGAGGAATCCGAGGTGGCGACCGTCCTCATTACGATCGTGCCTGTGCCCGATGCTCCAAAAGCGGCCTCGCAGGAGGTCCCCGCAACGGAAGATACGCCGGCGCCCATTACTCTGTCCGCGACGGACCCGGAAGGCGATCAGCTCAGTTATACGATTGTCCAGTCGCCGCAACATGGCGTCGTGAGCGGTTCGGGCCCCGATCGCACCTATACTCCCGACGAGAACTACAACGGTCTGGATAGTTTCTCCTTTAAGGCAAACGACGGTGAGTTGGATTCGAACGAAGCGGTGGTGCAAATCAACGTCGGTCCGGAGAACGACGCGCCGGCTGCCAATGCTCAAAGCGTTACGACCGATGAAGACACGGAGCGCGAGATAACTCTCACCGGCAACGATCTGGACGGGAACGCGGTGACGTTCCGCATCGTTTCAGGCCCGGAGCATGGCTCTCTGACCGGGACAGGGCCGGTCGTCACTTACGTCCCGGCCCAAAACTTTAGTGGCGCGGACAGTTTCAGTTTTGTCGTCAATGACGGCCTCGTGGATTCGACACCCGCCACTGTTTCCATCGAAGTGGGGCCGATCAATGATGCGCCAGTTACCTACGAGCAAACCCTCGGGACGGCTGAAGACGCAGCGGTTCAGGTCATGCTGTGGGCGGATGAGTACGACGGAAATCCGCTCACCTTTTCCGTCGTCTCTCCTCCGCAGCACGGAACGTTATCCGGGACGCTTCCTGCCCTGACCTACACGCCTTCGCCGAACTATCACGGACCGGACACATTTGCGTTCAAAGCCAACGATGGTCTGGAGGACTCGAACGTTTCGCTGGTAAGGATCGGCGTTGAGTCGATCAATGACACGCCAGTCGCGGCTGATCAAAACAGAGTCACGGCCGAGGATTCACCGCTGGCTGTTACCCTCAGCGCGGCTGATGTGGACGGTGATGCGATCGCCTACACAATCGTTACGGCTCCTTCTCATGGGTCCCTGAGCGGCACGCCGCCCGAGCTTATCTATACTCCCGCGCCGGATTTCAACGGCCAGGACTCCATCGTTTTCAAAGCGAACGACGGAATCGTCGACTCGGGGCCGGCCACCATAACGCTCACCGTTCAGCCCGTGAACGATCTGCCGGTGGCGAACTCCCAGAGCAAAACGACGGGCGAAGAAGCGCCCATCGAGGTCACCCTGACCGCTACCGATATCGATGGCAACGCTCTTACTTTTCTGATTATCACTCCGCCGGAACACGGGACGCTTTCCGGCACTCCGCCGCAACTTACCTATACGCCTTCGCCTGATTATGCCGGCCCGGATCGCATTGTCTTCGCCGCGAACGACGGCACGAGCGACTCTTTGCCCGCCGAGATCCTGATCACCGTCTTCCCTTTCAATGATGCTCCGATGGCGCAAAGCCAGAGTCTCAGCATTGGCGAAGACAATGCATTATCTCTGGTGCTTGGCGGCGCCGATGCGGATGGCGATACCCTCAGCTACACCATCACGACAACGCCGGCGCACGGCACCCTATCCGGCGCCGCGCCCGACATCACCTATACGCCCGCGTCGAACTACCATGGCCCGGATCAATTCGCGTTTAAAGTGAACGACTCGGTGGTGGATTCGGCCGAGGCGGTTGTGCAGATTGCGGTCACCCCTGTGAATGACGGGCCCGTCGCACTGACGCAGCCGATCACGACGGATCAAAATACACCGAAGACGCTTACCCTGGCCGGCAACGACGTGGACCAGGACGCGTTAACTTTTGCCATCGTAGTGCCGCCCGGTCACGGCACGCTCTCAGGCAACGCCCCTGATTTGGTTTACACGCCGGCGGAAAACTATCATGGCCCCGATAGCTTCACTTTCCGCGTCAGCGACGGTGAAATCGAATCCGCTCCGGCCGCCGTCAACATAACCGTCAATCGCGTGAACCGCCGCCCCGTAGCGGCGGATCAATTCCTCAGCACGCCGGAAGATACCTCGAAGGTCGTGACGCTCACCGCCGCCGATCCCGATGGAGATCCTCTTACCTACATCGTGACGAGCAATCCAGCGCATGGACGATTGTTCGGCAGCGGCGCGGCGCTGACCTATCGGCCGAACACCAACTTCGCAGGGACCGACAGCTTTAGCTTTAAGGCGAACGATGGAGTCATCGATTCGTTGCCGGCGGTCATCACTGTCGTCATTTCCGCCGTGAACGACGCGCCGGTGGCGAATGCGCAGACTATCGCCACGAAGCAGGACCAGCCTCGCTCTTTTGCCCTTACCGCGAGCGATCCGGACGGCGACACGCTGAGCTATTCGCTCCTCGATCTTCCTCTGCACGGCACGGTGTCCGGCACGGCGCCCGATCTCACCTACACGCCGGCCAGCGGCTACCTCGGCTCCGACCGGCTTACGTTCAAGGTTAACGATGGGACGGTCGATTCGCCGGTTGGGACGGTTAACATCAACGTCAATTCATCCAACACGGCGCCTTCTGCCTTGCCCCAATCAGTCGGCACGAATGAGGAACAGGCGGTCAACATTCTCCTCACCGCGAACGACGCGGAAGGGAACACACTCACCTACACGGTCACCGCGCCGCCCCTTCACGGCACCTTGACCGGCACGGCGCCGGCGTTGGTTTATACGCCCGCGGAAAATTACAACGGCTCCGACCGCATCACGTTCCAGGCGAACGATGGCACGTTCGATTCAAATCCCGGCACGGTCTCGATTTCCGTGGCGCCCGTGAATGACGCGCCGACCGCCGATGCGCAGTCGATTCGAACGAAACAGGGCGAAAGTAAGAATTTCGTCCTCAGCGGCAAAGATATCGATGGCGACTCGCTTACCTTCACTGTTTCCGCCCAACCGGCGCATGGAACTCTGAGTGGCGTCGCGCCGAACCTGACTTATACGCCTGAAGAAAACTACTACGGCGCGGACAGCTTGAAGTTCACTGTCTCCGACGGGCAGGCCACCTCGAGCGAAGCGACCGTAGCGGTAAAGGTGACCCCGCCGATTGTTAGCCGCACCTACACAACCACGGCAGACTTTGCCGCGGGAAATCTCTTCAACGTCAACAGCAGCATTCCGGACCAGCTCCAGACATCGATCGATCAATCGAACTTCGACTTCGTCTGGATTCCCGTGTTCACCAAGGGTACCGTCGTCCGCCTCGATACCGATACCGGTCGCGTCCTGGGCGAATATCGCCTCACGCCGGATGGGGTGGGTGATCCTTACGCCAGCCGGACAGCGATTGATTCGAAGGGCAATTGCTGGATCGCCAATGAGCGCACTAACACCGTTGTGATGATCGCAAATCCGAACGGGGCGGATTGGATCGACAAGAACCACAACGGCCAGCTGGATACCTCGGCCGGACAGAATGATGTCAGAGCGTGGCCCAATCCAGGCGGCGTGAATACCAACGGAGGCGTCTCAGCCGCGGAAGACGAGCTCATCGTGCGCTACGTCAAGACTACTGCAACCAACCTGCGCCACATCTCGGTCGACGCGGCGGATAATGTCTGGGTGGGTGGCGTGGGCACGCCTAACAACTTCGACCTGATAGATCACAGGACTGGCACGATCATTCGCACCGAGCCGTCGAACGGCCGCGGCGGTAACGGCGGGTTCATCGATTTCGACAACGTTCTCTGGTCGACCGGCCGGTTCCTGCGCTGGCAGGCCAACTTGCCCTTGAGCTCTGCGCCAGTTACGCCGTGGAACATCCCGGACAACTCATGGGCCGTCGCGAAAGATCCTTTCGGCAACATCTGGGTTACGTACGATCCAAGCAACGTCGTTTACAAGTATGCGCCGGACGGCCACCTGATCGGCGCGTATCCGCATGGCTCCACCTGGTCGCAAGGTTTGGCGATCGATGCCAACGGAGATGTGTGGGTGGCTACGTCGCACTGCGGTTACTGGGTGTCGCATCTCAAAAATGATGGCACCTTTGTTGGAGTGGTGCCGGTTGCGGCGCACGGACCGACCGGTGTGGCGATCGATCGCAAAGGCTACATCTGGGTCAGCAGCACTACCGGAGTGGTTCAACGGATTAATCCTTTTGGCGGTCCCTTGGGCCCCGATGGGGTGACGCCGATTGGCGAAGTGGATATCACATCCTCCTACCTCGGTGGGTCGATCTGGGCCTACTCGAACTTCACCGGGGCGGCCCTCGCCCGCGCGGGGCAACGCGGACGCTGGACGGTTACCTATGACTCTGAACAGGATGGCGCGACATGGGGCCCGGTCGTATGGAATGCCCAGATTTGCAATGATGGCGCGCTCCCGGTTTACGCTGCCCTAAGCGAAGATGGAGTTCATTTCTCGGCGGAGCAGTTGCTCACCCCCGAGAACTCGGTGCCCTCCGGTAGTGGCCGATTCATCACCATCCGCGTAGATTTCGAGCCCGCCGAGAACGGCGGCGTGAGCCCCATCCTCCACGATCTTACAGTAGGAACCGTTGGTTATGTCCCGCCACAGGTCGCGCATGGGTGGTCGGCGAACGCTGGCGAAGACATTAATGCGAATTGGCCGGATCCGCTGGTCCTGCGCGGCGCCGTTTGCCGAAGTGCTTACGATCCCGCGATCAACAGCTCGGTCACCTGGAGCGTGGTCAGCGGCCCGGGGACGGTAAGCTTCAGCGACGTCCACGCGATTCAACCGACCTGCCAATTCAGCAAGGATGGCACTTATGTGTTTCGCCTGACGGTAGTCGCCGGCGAGGAGACGCAGACTGATGATGTGACGGTGCGGCTTACGCCGTACAACAAAGCGCCCTGGGTAGATGCCGGGCCTAATCGAAGCGTTCGGACGCTGGATGTAGCGGTGCCCTTGAACGGCACGGTGCGCGACGACGGGTTACCGGAAAACACGCCGCTTCAAATCCAATGGCGGCCGAAGTATGGTCCGGGCACAGTAACCTTCGCAGATGCCGCCAGCCCGACGACGACCGCGACGTTTTCGCTCGAGGGCATCTACACCCTAGAGCTGTTCGCCAGCGATGGCCAGTACAGCGCGACCTCAACGGTGGAAGTGCGGGTCGGCGCGCTTTGCACCATCGAGAAAATCGATGGCCTTGTTTCCTGGTGGCAGGCCAACGGCACCGCGGCCGACCACGGGTCGGGAAATGAAGCTTTCCTGGAACGTGGAACCTCCTACGAGAACGGCATGGTCGGCGCCGCGTTTAAATTCGACGGCGTGGATGATCGCGCGATCGTGTTTAAGAGTCCTTCCCTGGATCTTGCCAAGGCCGGCAACGGTTCCCTCACGGTCGAGTTTTGGATGAAACCGGAGACTTATGAAGCCA
Source organism: Chthoniobacterales bacterium (assembly GCA_035630155.1). GTDB lineage: Bacteria > Verrucomicrobiota > Verrucomicrobiia > Chthoniobacterales > UBA10450 > AV80. The sequence goes on along the minus strand of DASQLH010000296.1, from coordinate 909 downwards.
ACGCGCGCCTCATCGCGCAGTGGAAGAACGTCGCGACGAACAGCTATGGCGTTCATATTTACCGTCTCAATAGCCAGGTCCGTGTGAACCTCGTCGATACCCTTGGAGCTTCGCACGAAATCTTTACACACGCGGATATCGCGCCAGTAGGTCAATGGACTCATGTGGCTGTGACCTATGACGGCGGGACCGGAGTGGCGCGCATTTACGTCAACGGCGTGCAGCACACCAGTTCTGGCCTTGGGCTCTTTATGCCCCAGACCGGATACGATTTCTATCTCGCCAGCGATCTCAACAGCACCGGAGGCGCTCAGAATCCTTACTACAAGGGACTCCTCGACGAGATTACGCTTTATCGCCGGGCGCTGGATGGAAACGAGCTGCACGATATCTATTCCACCGGTTTCGACGGCAAGTGTCCCATCGATGAGAATAATCCGCCCGAAGTAAATGCCGGGCCCGACCAATCGATTGCGCGGGTGGAGGACACCGTAGCGCTTCATGGCAGCGTGACCGACGATGGTTTGCCGGTGGATTCCGGAGTCGCCTTGCAATGGCTCAAGGTCTCGGGACCCGGAAACGTGACCTTTGGCAGCGTTAACAGCATCTCCACGCTGGCGACCTTTAGCGCGCCAGGTGTTTATATTATCCAGCTTCGTGCTGACGACGGGCTGGATGAAATCAGCGACACGGTCGCTGTCCGGGTCGGAACCTTCTGCCGGGTAGAAGGCCCCGCGGGATTAACGGCGTGGTGGCCGGGGAACGGCGACGCGAGGGATGCGGTGAGCGGACAGGTCGGACGGCTGCTGAATGGCGCCAGCTTCGTGGAAGGGAAAGTGTCGATGGGCTTCCAGTTTGATGGAGCGAACGACACCGTGCGGATGCCGGCGGCGGCCAACCTGGATGTCG
>DASQLH010000295.1:0-30593 GCA_035630155.1 Chthoniobacterales bacterium | reverse complement strand
CGCGCCCTTTTCGGTGCTGATGCGGGAAAGGGCGATGGAGACCCGCTCCTCGCCAAAAGCCGAGAGCAATTCGTAGAGCAAACCGAGCCGGTCGGGAGTTTGGATTTGGACGAGCGTGTAGGCGGGATGCGTTTTGTTTTCGACGGTAATGCGCGTCGGAAAATCCATGCCGTGGCTGCTGTGCCTGGCGATCCGGCGTCGCGCGCGTTCCAAAAGCGGCGCGAAGTCAAAATTCTCATCGGCCAGCGACGCGCGGAGGGTCGATTCCACCAGCGCCTGGTCGCGCTTGTCACTCACCGCGCGAAATCTGGGATCGCAGACACGAAAGATGTCGAGGACCACGTTATCGCCGCGCGTATAGATATCGGCGCTGAGAATATTCAGCGGCACCACCGCGAACGAGCCGGCGATCTTCGCCAGCAGCTCCTGGCCGTCCCAGGCGCAGAACGAAACGATGCTGTGACCCCGGTCGGGGAACGCCTGCCACGAGACCGCCGGGGCGAGCGGCGGCTCATTCCGCAGATACAGGTTTTCGAGGAAGCGGCGGAAGAGCTTGAGGTGCGAAGCGATTTCGTCCACGGCAAAGGCGCGGAAGTAATTGTCCGGCATGGCTTCAAAATGCGCTTCGACCTCTTCCGCGAACTCGCTGCCAAGTTTGTCGGTTACGCTCGTTTGCAATTGCTCGCGCTCGATCTTGGTCTGCTCGTAGAAAGCTTCCTGGTCGGAGAGGTATTGCGACGTGGAGTGATACAGCGACCAGACGAGCGTCTCTTTCCAATCGGACCAGGCATCGGCGCTTGTGCCCTGTCCGTCGGCCAAAGTAAGGAGCATGAGCGCATCGAGATTTTTTTGGTCGCGCACGATGCCGGCGAATTCCACCGCGGTTTCCGGATCGTCGAGATTTCGCTGCTGCGCCATGTTCGAAAGGGTGAGGTGATGGTCAACGAGGAGGATGAGAGAACGGCGTTGCGCTACGGTGAGCCCGAGCCGCGCGGCCGCGCCTTGCGCGAAGAGCGCGCTCGCTTCCGAGTGAGGGCGAGCGCCGACTGCCCGCCCGGTGTCGTGCAGCAAAAGGGCGAGGTAGAGGACAAACGGATCCTCCAATTCCTCGAAAAGCGCCCGATACGAGCGCAATTTCGGGTCCTCGGTGTGCATCACCTGGTCGAGCTTGTCGATGCAAACCAGGGTATGTTCGTCGGCCGTGTAACGATGGAAAAACTCGTGCTGGACCAGGCAGGTGAGCTGGCCGAATTCCGGAACGTAACGGCCGAGAAAATCGACCCGGTGCATCATGCGCAGCACCCGCCCGACTTCGCCTTTGCGTGAAATGATGCTCCGGAAAAGTTCGCGAGGGCGTTTGCGGTTTCGAAACGTGCCGGTAACGAGCCCGAGATTTCGCGAGAAGAGATCGGAGAGGTCCGGGCTCAGATCGAGCTTTCGTTCCTGGGCCAGCTTGAAAACCTCCATCATCGCTTCCGGTTCCTCGGCGAAAACGTCCGAGCTTTCCGCGTAAAGCTGACCCTGCCGGATCCGAAAACGGCCGATGTTTTCTTCCGCCGTTTTCAGGCGAGGCAGGAAACTGAAGAGCGACCGCGTGATCGTCGAGGAGCGGCCGCTGGCGAATTGCTCGGTGATGCGCTCCGTCACGCGAAAAATGTTTCGCGTGTGCTCGTAGTAGTCCTTCATCAACGCTTCGTTCCGAAGCGTGCCGCGCTTCTGCTCGTAACCGAGCCGCTCCGCGATCTGGTCTTGCACGGTAAAATGGAGCGTGTCGGTGGCGCGGCCGGTCGCGTAATGCAGATCGGTGCGGAGGCGCAGGAGAAAATCGTAGGCGGCCTCGATCCGCCGTCGATCGGATTCGCTCAGCCAATCCTTGCCGACCAAATGCGTCGTGGTGAGCGCGCCTTCCTTGAAGAAAGTCATCCAGAGAAGATTTTGGTAATCGCGCAATCCGCCGCAGCCGCTTTTCAAGTGCGGTTCCTGGACGTAAACACTGTCGCCAAACTTCGCATGGCGTGTCGCCTGATCGTGCATGCGCAATTCCACATATTCGCGTTCGCGTCCCCGCACACATTGGTCTCGAAAGGCCGTTCGAAAACGCCGCGCCAGGCTGGGATCGCCGGCGAGCTGGCGCGATTCCAGCATCGCGGTTTTCGTGAGCATGTCGGTGTTGGCGAGGTCGATGGCTTCGGCAATCGAACGGGTCGAGTGCCCGACCTTGAACCCGACGTCCCAGAGCAGATACAGAATCTGTTCGATGACCTGCGTGGAGTAAGCGGAAATTCCCGCGCCGTTTTTGTCGTGGAGGAACATGATATCCACGTCGCTGAAGGGATTGAGCTCGCGCCGGCCGTAGCCGCCGAGGGCGATGACGGTGAGCGGGGTAGGGGAGGCGCCTTTCCCCTGCTGGGCAAAGCTGACCGCTGTGTCGAAGATGTGGCCTAACAAAACGTCGATCAGCTCGACGCGGAGCGCGCAAATCTCGCGGCCGCCACCGCCGTATTGGTGGCGAAGCCGCAAACGATGCTCCTCGATTTTGAGGAACTTCTTATAGAGCGGCAACGATTCCGCCGGGCGCATCGTTCGCGCCGAGGCAAGCTCACGCTCGGCGTGCGCGAGGACTTTGCCGAGATGACGGGATGCAGGCATTTACATTTTCGATTTTGGATTTTCGATTTTCGATTGGCGATTGCCTTGGGCGGAAATGTCTCCGCTCAATCGAAAATGGAAAATCGAAATTCGAAAATGCTCAGAGCTCGATCGCGTAGCGCTTCATCTTGTTATAAAGCGTCGGGCGCTGAATGCCGAGGACCTGCGCGGCTTTCTTCTTGTTGCCGTGACATTGGGCGAGAGCCTGGATGATGGCGTTACGCTCGAGATCGTCGAGGTTCTGGACGCCGCCACCGTTGTTATTCCGCTCCACTTGCTGGAGGGCGGCGGGCAGTTGCACTTCCGCGGGCAGCTCTTTCACCGTAATCGTGTCTTTGCGCGCGAGGACGACGGCGTACTCCATCGCGTTCTGCAATTCACGCACGTTTCCCGGCCAGGAATAATCGAGCAGCTTTTGGAACGCTTCGGGCGCGATCTCAGGTTCCGGCTTGCCCAGCTCCCGGGCAAATCGCCTCAGAAATGTCGCCACCATCGGCGGGATGTCCTCTTTGCGCTCTCGCAAAGGTGGGATCTCGATTTGGAACGTATTCAGCCGGTAGTAGAGATCGGCGCGCAGACGGTTCTCGGCGAGCGCGCTGGAAATCGGCCGATTTGTCGCCGCGACCACCCGGAAGTCCGCTTTCAAGGTTTTCGTGCTGCCGAGCGGCCGATATTCGCGCTCCTGGAGCACGCGGAGAAAACGGGTCTGGAGGTCGGGCGGCATCTCGGAAATTTCATCGAGGAACAGAGTGCTCCCGGCGGCGGCGGCGATCATTCCGGAAAAATCGTTCATCGCGCCGGTGAACGCCCCCTTCACGTAGCCGAATAATTCAGACTCGATCATCGCCTGCGGAAACGCCGCGCAGTTCAGCTTGATCATCGGTTTTTCCGCGCGCCGGCTGCGGCTGTGAATGACGTTCGCGATCACTTCCTTGCCGACGCCGCTCTCGCCGGTGATCAGCACGTTCGCTTCCGAGGGGGCCATTGCATCGATCAGCTCCTGGATTTCCTGCATCGCCTTGCTTTTCACCACCGGCGCCAGGCGCGTCTCGGCGATCTCCAGGCGCTTCTCGAGCTGCTGCGTTTTCTGGCGGAGCTGTGCGGTCTCGCGGAGGAGCGATTGTTTTTCGAGCGCCTTTTCGATGAGGCTCAACAGCTCTTCGGGCGCATACGGTTTGCTGATGAAATGGTAGGCGCCGCGCTTGATCGATTCGATGGCGTTGTTGAGCGAATCATGCGCGGTCAGGATGATGACCTGCGTTTCGGGATGCTCGGCCTTGATCTGCGCGAGCATCTCGAGGCCGTTCGCATCCGGCAACTGGAGGTCGAGCAACAGGACCGCAGGCGGACATTCTTTCAGGACGCGGAGCCCGTACGACGCGGTCGCGGCCGTCTGGGGTTGATAGCCGTGACGGCCGAGGAGGGCCTCGAGCGTGAGCAGAATCGGCCGTTCGTCGTCGATGATGAGGATGCGGCGATTTTCAGCAGTCATGGAAGGGCAACGGAAGGGAGATTGTCATTGTCGAGCGGGGAAACATAAACCGAAAGAGCAATCGACGTGCGCGTGCCTCTTTTCATTCGAGGAAACGCAAATAGCGGACCCGGGTTATGGTGCGCCGGCCGCCCCAGGCAGGGTGACGGTGGTACTAAGGAATGCGGTGTCCGGTTCATAGCGTGCCTTCAGCTCGCCGCCGTGCGCTTCGATAATGCCCCGCGTGCGATGCAGTCCCAGGCCGTAGTGGCCTTGAGAAACGCTGCGGAGCGGCTCGCGGCCCCAGTCTTCGGTGGAACGCTCGAATTTGGCTTTCGGTTCGCGGAGCGAGAAAATGAAGCGGCCGTTTTCCGCGCGGGCCGTCACCGAGATTGCGCCTTCCGTCCGGCCATGCCGGAAGGCATTGCCGAACAATTCGAGGAGCGCGGGGAGCAACAGTTGCGGATCGATTTGCAATTCCGTTTCGCCCACCTGGACATCCCATTTCACTGTCGCGCTCTCGGATTGATAATCGGCCTCCAATTTCTGCCGCAGGTCGTCCACGAAATCTTTGGCGCTGTAGGGCATTTCGGTCAGGCGTGGCTGGCCCAGCGCAACGGTGAGGCTTTGCAGATTCGCGCCCACGTGGGAGATCATTCCGCGCAGGCGTTTGATCTCCTCCTTCACTTCGCCGGCTTCCGCGATTTCAATGAGGTAAGCCGATTGGAGTTCGGCGGCGTTGAGATCGTTGCGAAGATCGTGCGCGAGCTGGCGGACGAACTTCACCACATCCGGCATCGACACCTGGATTTCCGGATTCACGGTCAAGTTAGGTTCGGGTGAAGAGGACATTGTGAACGTGGAATCAAACCCTAGCGCATGGAACGGGGAGCGCCAGTCTCTCGGAGGGACGTGCTTCTGCACGTCCCAAATTTTCAATTGGCGCGTGAAGAAATGGGACATGCGGAAGCACGTCCCTCCGAGTCAGTCGTTCGCCTCGAGATGACGAACGATGTGGAAGACATCTTCCGGATCCGCGTCGAGCTCGCGCGCAATTTCTTCCGGCGTTTTATCGGGGCCGGCGGCCAGAGTCTTCTGCACGCGGCACTGCAGTTCCAGGATGCGCGTGGCTGCCTTTTTTCCCGCTTCCACGCCCGGCTGGTGGTAGGCGTTGATGTTCACGAGGCTGGCGTAGAAGCCGACGGCGCGTTCATAAAGCGCGATGAGCGCGCCGATGTAAAAGGCGTTCACTTCGGGAATCGTGAGGGTGATCGATTCCCGGCCGCTTTCGTAAAGGGCGGAGCGCGTTCCGCGCAGAAAGCCCTGGAGATAATCGCCGCTCGTCACGCCTTCCTCCACTTCGAACCGCTCCGTCCCACGATCTTTTTCCACCTCGACGAACGTGACAAAGAAATTCAGGACGCCGTCGCGCAACTGCTGCACGTAGGCGTGCTGATCGGTCGATCCCTTGTTGCCGTAAACGGCAATGCCCTGGTGGACGACATTTCCATCGAGATCATTCTCTTTGCCTAACGATTCCATGACCAGCTGCTGCAAGTATTTGCTGAACAACATGAGCCGATCTTTGTAAGGCAGGATCACCATGTCCTTCTCCCCGCGGCCGTTCCCGGCGTAATGCCACATCAAGGCGAGGAGCATCGCCGCGTTTTGCGCGGCATTCGTTCCGCGCGTCTTCTCATCCATGGCCGCGGCGCCCGCGAGAAAGTTGTCGATGTCGAAGCCTTGCAACGCGGCCGGCACGAGACCAACCGCGCTCATGATCGAAGTGCGCCCGCCTACCCAGTCATGCATCGGGAAGCGGGTGAGCCATCCATGCTTCTCCGCGAATTTATCGAGCTCGCTACCCACGCCGGTCACGGCGACCGCGTGTTTTCCGAAATCCAGCTCCGCCTGCTGGTAACGCGCCGCGGTTTCCAGCATTCCGTTCCGGGTCTCTTTCGTCCCGCCCGATTTTGAAATGACGACTGTGAGCGTGTGGGCGAGGTGCTCACCGAGCCGGTTAAAGACGCGGTCGAATCCGTCCGGGTCCGTGTTATCGAGGAAGGAAATATCCATCGGATCGGTGGATTGACCGAGCGCGTCGGCGATGAATTGCGGCCCAAGGGCCGAGCCGCCGATCCCCACCAGCAAAATGTGTTTGAACTTGCCTCCCTTCGGCGGCGCGATCTTCCCCGCATGAACGCTGGCCACGAATTGTTTGATCCGCGCGTTGGTCTCTTCGATGTCCGCCCTGAGCTCCGCGGTCGGGGCGAGCTTCGGATCGCGCAGCCAATAATGCCCGACCATCCGGTTCTCGTCCGGATTCGCGATCGCGCCTGCTTCGAGCTCGCGCATGGCGGCGAATGCTTTCTCCACCAGCGGTTGCATTTTCTCCAGGAAGTCATCCGCGAAACGCATCCGGCTGATGTCGATGGAGAAATCGGGATGGTCGTAACGCAGGAAATATTTCTGAAATCTTGGCCAGAGAGACGAGGAAGGCATGGCGCCGATCTTAAGCGTAAACGCCTTGCGATAAGAAGCGCAGATTCTCCGAGACAGGATGCTGGGTGGTGGTCGCGGCGCGCGAGCAATCGTGACCGCCCACGTCCAATTGATTTCGCCGGAACGAATTGCTCGTATCAGTCCGGCTTGATTCCCTTATCTTGCTGCCTTCGTCATGCGTAGGAAATCGTCATCCGAGTCGGGCACGTTCAGTCCGCGGGCCTTCCTCGCTTTTCTTTTTTGTTCGACCGGAGTTCTGTTGGCGATCTCCAGTTTCACCGGTGTGTCGTGGAAGGCGATTGGCTTTCAAGCAGCCCGCGAGGAGGCGAAACCGGAACGCTACATGCCTGTGCCCGGCGGCGAAGCAGATGACCTGAACCGGCTCGAAGCTGAATGGCACAACCGTCTCACCTATCCGACCGGCCTCTTCGATCCGGCGTGGGTGCGCATCGCGGCGGCTCAGGACGCATTCCTCCCGCGCAGCATACCCGCGGGCCTGCCGGCGAATCTCAGCCAGAGCCTTTCGCCATTGGCCCTCAACCCGGCCGGGTTCACCGCGCTTGGGCCGAAACCGCTGCGGATGACCGGTTGCTCGGGATGCTTCAACTACAACCTCGCGGAGGGGCGGATCAACGACATCGTCATCGATCCGACCACGACCACAAATGGCAGCATCGTCGCCTACGCAGCCAGCGTCGGAGGCGGCGTCTGGAAAACGACGAACTGTTGCAGCAGCACCACCACGTGGACCGTCGTCACCGACGACCCTCTTATCAGCACGGTGACCGTCGATACGCTCACCATCGATCCGAGCAATCACAATACGATCTATGCTGGCACTGGCGACCTGAACTTCGGCTCCTTTTCGATGGGCAGTCAGGGCATCTTGAAATCGGCCGACGCCGGCGCCACCTGGACGGTGAAAGGAGCTGATGTCTTCGGCCCGGGCCTGCCATTGCCGGCCGGCGAGTTCCCCCAATACCAGGCAGTCGGCAAGGTGCGGGTCGATCCGAATAATTCCAACAACATCGTCGCGGGCACGAAGACGGGACTCTATTTTTCGTATAACGGTGGCGATACCTGGAGCGGCCCTTGCACGACTAACAGTTTCGCGACGATGCGCCAGGACATTACCGGCCTCGCCTTGATCGATCTCGGAACGACCACGCGTATTATTGCCGCGGTCGGCGTGCGCGGTTTCGCCACGGACGTGCAATACAACCTCAATCAAAATGGCGCGAACGGCATTTATTCGGGGACGTTGCCCGCCAGCGGTTGTCCGACTGACTTCGCCTCGATTGCCACGAATGCCAACGGCTGGACGGGACTGAACGCGGGGAGCGGGACTGCGTATGTCAGCGCGGGCACGGGCAATCAACTTGGCCGCATCGATATTGCAGTCGCTCCGAGCGATTCGAATTATATCTACGCGCAGGTCCAGTCGATCACGCCCAACACGAACACCGGCTGCGGCAATGCGAATGGCTGCCAGCTCGGCGCCTATCGCACCATCGACGGGGGTGCGACCTGGACTGAAATCATCAGCGCTCGCGGCGATTTGCTCAGAGACTGCGAAGGGGGCGACGGCGACTATCCTCAAAACTGGTACGACCAGGGCCTCGCCGTGGATCCGAACAACCCGAATCGCGTCTTCTTCGATACCTTCGACATCTGGTTTTGGGACGGCGGTACGCCGGCTTCCGCGGCGCTGCCTTGGAACAATCTAACCTGCGGCTACAACACGATAAACAATGGGGTGCACGTGGATCAGCATGCGCTCGCGTTTGTGCCCGGCTCTTCCAGCATTCTCCTGGCGGGCAATGATGGCGGGGTTCATGGCACGATCAACGCCAACTCCGTGACCGCGGCGACCGACCCGACCTGGTTCGACATGAACAATGGCTTCAACACAATCGAGTTCTACTCCGGCGATATCAGCGGCAACTTCGCCACCTCCGCTACGCCACAAGCCAACGGCGGCGCGCAGGACAATGGCTCCATGTCGGTCACCTTCTCAGGCAGCCCGACCGGGCCGATACAGTGGCAGATGGGCAAGGGTGGGGATGGATTCTATGCGCGGATTGATCCGGTAGGCACGGGATCAAGTCTCCGCTTTTTCCAGGGCAACAACAGCGGCGGCCTCCACCGCTGCGTGAGCAATTGCACCGCCTCAGGCGCTCCCTGGTCGAGCGTGCGCGGCAATTGGACCGGCGATACTCAGTCCTTCATTCTGCCTTACGATCTCTTTCATGGCGGTATCCCGGGAGGCGACGACTGTCCGGCTGCGGGCGTCCCTGGCGGCTGCGGCCGGCTTATTGCCGGCACGACCAGGGTTTGGGAGACAATTTCGGGCGGGAACGCCTCCATGCCCGCCTCGAGCTGGTATGTGACGAACAACCCGGCAAACCAGAACATGACCAAGGGGACGCTGGGCGACCGTTCGTTCATCAATCAGGTCAAGTATTCGCCGAAGTATCACAGCGTGGCGATCGTCGGCACGAACGACGCGAACGTCTGGATTGGGTTTAATCTCGGTACCGGGACGGCCGGGCAGGCGAATTGGGTCAACGTCACCGGGAGCAACGCCGTCCTGCCCAATCGCCCGGTGCTCGGCATCGCCCTCGATCCCACGGTGGCGGCGGCGAATGTTCCTGTCGGCTACGCAGCGGTCGGCGGGTTCAACGCCAACACGCCGGCCACACCGGGCCATGTTTATCGCGTGGCGTGCAGTGCCAACTGCGCTTCGTTCACGTGGACGGACAAGTCGGGTAATCTGCCGGACATCCCGGTCGATTCCATCATCGTCAATCCTAACATTCCTCAACAGGTCTTCGCGGGGACCGACTGGGGATTGTACTACACAGACGATATCACGGCGGCTTCGCCGGTGTGGGCGCGGTTCGATGCCGGCCTGCCGCACTCGATGATTTGGGACATGCAGATCGATCGTGGCGCGACCACCTTGTCTGTCTGGACGCGCGGCCGCGGCGCTTTTGTCTGGCCGTTGCCCACGGGGGGAAATCCGTCACCGACACCGACTCCCCTGGCAACCGCGACACCAACGCCAGCGGCAACTCCCACGGCTACACCGAGCGCTACTCCGCCTGCGCCGGCAACTCCAACTCCAACACCTTCGCCGACGCCAACCCCGACGCCCGCCCAGTTACTCAATATCTCCACCCGCGCTCAAGTGCTCACGGGCGATAACATTCTCATCGGCGGTTTCATTATTACCGGCAACCAGGACAAGAAGGTAATCCTGCTGGCCAAAGGTCCTTCGATGACTTCCGGCGGATCTGCCGTTCCGGGACGAATGGCCAATCCGACGCTCGAGCTGCATGGCGGCGACGGCACGCTTATGACCAGCAACGACGACTGGAAAGATTCTCCGGAGCGGGCGCAAATCGAAGCCAGTGGCTTCGCGCCAAGCGATGACAAGGAGTCCGCCATTCTGCGAACCTTGCCGCCGGGAGTTTACACCGGCGTGCTGACCGGGAAGGAGAACACGACCGGCATTGCGCTGATCGAAGTGTTCGACCTGGATGGCAACGCCGACTCGCTCCTGGCCAACATCAGTTCTCGCGGATTAGTGGACACGGGAGACAACGTAATGATCGGTGGCTTCGTTGCCGGTAACAAAAACGGCAACACAAAAGTCCTGGTTCGTGGCATCGGTCCATCGCTGCAAGGCAAGGTCCCGGGCCCGCTGGCCGATCCGATTCTAGAGTTGCACGACTCCAACGGCGCAATGCTGGAGACGAACGACAATTGGAAAGAGTCGCCGAACCGCGCTGAGATCGAAGCGACAGGCATTCCACCCAGCCACGACTCGGAATCGGCGATCATTCGCTCAGTAACCCCGGCCGGTTACACCGCCATTCTGCGCGGAAAGACCGGCAGCGGCATCGCGGTCGTTGAGATTTACAACGTCAGGTAGCGAAGGAGTTCGATCGCTCGCTGCCTTCCGCAAATTACATTGCGGTAAGCTTAGCTGAAATTGGCATCCGGCCGCACCCCATCCCCCCGAATACAGTAATACTCGCCGAGCTTTGCATTCGCGGCGAGGGCGTCCCACCGATTCTCCATGCAAAAAAACTCTGAATCCGGATTCTACAATCCGCGGATTTTTTCGGCGTTCCTTCTTTTTTTCGGCGGCGTCTCACTGGCGCTGATTGCTTTGGCCGCGCGGCCCCCTTTGCCGTCGCTGCCAGTTTCCTCGTCGAATGTAAAGGGCCCCTTCTTTAAGATTACGAATAAGGCTGCTTCGTTCGACGGCGATGTCCGGACCCTTCCTTCCGCTCGATTTGTAACCAGACGCGTCTTCCCGGAACGCACCCGGCATAAACCCGGAACAAAGCTGGGGCCTCCTGCTGTCATCAACGATCTGGCCGTGCAACCACCCTTGGCCGCGGCGGCCGCGGCGCCGGCCCCGATGGCGAATTTCAAAGGCCTGGACTTCTTCGACTGGGGCGCTGGTTGGCCGCCCGACACGGTGGGTGATGTAGGACCGAACCATTACATCCAAGCCGTCAATACCTCTCTCGGAATCTATGATAAGGCTGGCACACAGCTGGCCGCTTTTACGTTCGATGCTTTCTTCGCGGGCACGGGCACGCCCTGCGATAATGCCAACAACGGAGATCCGATCGTGAATTACGATCCGCTGGCGGATCGATGGATAGTCAGTGACTTCGCCTGGGTTGGGGACGTGGGGCCCTATTATCAATGTTTTGGCGTCTCAAAAACAGGCGATCCGGTGACTGGCGGCTGGTGGCAGTATGGTGTTTTTATCGATAACACCAAACTTCACGACTATCCGAAGATCGGCGTCTGGCCGGATGGAATCTATATGTCGTCGAATAACTTTGACGACGTGGACGGTTTTGTGGGCGTGAGCGTTTGGGCGTTTAACCGCGACGATTTCTACAGTGGGGCGCCCGTCCGCCAATTCAAATTTGAAGTGCCCGACGGCTGGTCGCTGCTTCCGAGTAATTTTCGCGGGATCCCCCCTCCGCCGGGAACGCCAAACTATTTTGTCTCGATGCAGGAGAACATTCAGTTCGCCGGCAGCACCCTGTTCGTTCATAAGTTCGCCGTCACCGACTGGTCGAGTCCAACAGGGGCCTCGTTTACCGGTCCGGCAAATGTCAATGTCGCCCAGTACCGGCTGGCTCCCTACCTCGGGCCCTACGTGCCGCAACTTGGGGGCGAGCTCCTGGATACACTCGGCGATCGTCTGATGATGCAGAACCAGTATCGCAACATCGGGGGCGTCGAATCACTTTGGAACATGCACACCGTCATCAATCCGATGGGCGGCCAACAAACCGGCATCCGCTGGTATCAGCTGAACGTCACCGGTGGAACCATCAGCAGCAGTCCGGTCCAGCAAAGCACCTACCTCCCGGACACTAACTACCGTTGGATGGGCAGTCTAGCCGTGGACAAAATGGGGAACATGGCCATGGGCTACAGCGTTTCGGGGCCGAACATGTTTCCCGCCATCCGTTATTCCGGCCGCCTGGTCACGGATCCTCTCGACCAGTTGGCCCAAACCGAAACGTCCTTGATTGAAGGCACGCTGTCTCAGGATGGCGGGGCGACTCGTTGGGGCGACTATAGCGCAATGTCGATCGATCCCACGGACGACTGCACCTTTTGGTACACGACAGAGTATTTTGAAGCTTCCACGGTGGTCCAACCGCCGTACACCGCCGCTCAAGCCTGGCAGACCCGCGTCGGCAGTTTCAAATTCCCCAATTGCACAGGCCCGGCCGCGACGCCAACGCCAACAGGAACGCCGGCGGGGACAAGCACGCCTACTCCTACGCCTACCCCCACGCCCACACCTACGCCGACGCCCACCCCAACGCCGTCCGGCACGCCTGATCCCTGCGGAACGCCCGTCACCTACACAAACTCCGGTCCAATCACGATCAACGACAACAGCCCGGCCACACCTTATCCAGCGACGATCAACGCGTTCGTCCAGCCGGGAACGGTGAGCAAGGTCACCGTGCAGCTCACGGGTATAACGCATAATTTTCCTGATGACGTTGGCGTGTTGCTCGTCAGTCCGGCGGGCGGAAAGGTGCGCCTGATGACCGACGCGGGCGGAGGCGGCGAAGGCTTTAGCCTGAGCGGCGTGACCATGACGTTCGACGATGACGCGGCCACACCGGTGCCTGAGGAAGGTCCAATCGTTGCGGGATCATACCAGCCAACCGAGGGCGTGATAAATACCCTGAGTAACGCGCATCCGGCAAACTTCCCCGCGCCCGCCCCGGCCTCGCCTTACAGCGCCGCGCTCTCAGCCTTTAACGGAACGGATCCGAATGGGACGTGGCGTTTGTTCGTTGATGACGATACGGACATTGATGGGGGTGTGATCCAGAGTGGGTGGGCGGTAACCATCACGACCGTTTGTGCAGGCGCAACTCCCACGCCGACCCCGACAGCAACACCTGGCGGAACGGCGACGCCGGGCGCGACTCCTTCGGCAACCCCGACGGCAACGGCTAGCGCTACGGCGACAGCGACTCCAACCCCAACCCCGACTGCCACCCCGACGGGAACGCCGGCGCCAACTCCTGATCCAGATTGTTTAAATTCCCCCACAGTGGTGGTGACTGATCCTGCGGGAGATCAGGGCGCAGCCAATCCCGCACAAGTCGATATCCTCTCGGTCTCGGCGGGCGAGGACTACAGTTACATCAGTTCCGAGCGGCTGGTTTTTGTGCTCAAGGTGAATTCGAACCTCGCCACGATCCCGCCTGATCAGATCTGGAGAGTGCGCTGGACGTTCGGAGGACTCACCTACTACGTCGCCATGAACTCGGACGCCAACGGAGACGTAGGCTTCGATTACGGCTCGGGCACCACAGCGCTCACCAGCCTGGGCGGACTCGAGTCCGGCTCCTACGATACGGAAGGCAACATCCGAATGGTGATTGCCAAGAACAAGGTCGGCAACCCGGCCGGCGGGGCGATCCTCACCGCAGTGAATGGTCTCACCCAAAGGAATGTCGGTGGGACCCTCTTCACGGGAGAAGACTCCACCAGCAGCGCGCCCTACACCGTGAGAGCGCAGGCGGCAGCTTGCACACCAATTCCGCTGCCACCGGTGGGGACGGCCACTTATATCAAGGGGGGCGTAACCTTTAGCCCTAACTACACGACCCGCGCCCCGTACATCGGCCAGGATGTCGAGCCAAGCGTGCGTTGCGACAAGTTTGGCAACTGTTATGTCGCGGCGATCCGCGGTGTTCCCGGCGGCACGGACCTCTGGTATTTTGATCTGCGGCCGACGGTTCCGGACCCAAACAGCCCAGGGAATTCCATTCCGAATCGGCTTTACGATCCTTACATGCGCAATCCGCAGTATCGCGGACAGCCGGACAAACTGGGAGCTACGCCTTGTACTCCACCGGCCCCTTGTAATGGCACTGTCGGCGCCGATGGCGGAGGCGACGTGGATATGGCGGTCGGCTTCAATAGCGAAACGGTTGAAAATGCAGCGGCGCCGCCCGTGCTGGCTTATTCAAGCCTGGTCGTCGGCAACATCTCGACGCAACGCTCCACCGACCGCGGTGCGATGTTTATCGCGAATCCGCTCGGCAATGCCACTGGCGGAGTGCCCGGAGACGATCGGCAATGGCTGGAGTTTTTCGGTGGTAGCAACGTTTACCTGTTTTATCGGACGCTCGCGCCCGCCGTCTCGCAAATCCAAAGGTCGATTGATGGCGGCCTGACCTATGGAAACTCAGCGACGGCCGGCACCGTGGGACAGGCAGGGGGAATTGACGTCGATCAGAGCGACGGCACGGTCTACATCAGTGGCGGCAATGGCAGCGTCTCCGTGGGTGTCCCACCCGCCCCTGGCTTGCCGCCGGTGACTTACACGACGCGCAACGTGGCCGGCCCGGGCAATACGCACATCTTCTTCACGGTCAAAGTGGCAGACGACGGTACGGTTTACGTTTGTTATTCAAATGGCGACGATGTTTTCGTCAGGTTTTCAACCGACAAGGGGGCTTCGTGGAGCGCGGCGATCCGCGTGAGTGATGGACCAGAGACGGAGACCGCCGTCTTTCCGTGGATGGAGACCGGACCTGTGCCCGGCACCATTGGCGTGGTTTGGTACGGCAGCGACAAACTTACTACCGGTGACGATAGCGCTGACTGGCATGTCTTTTACGCGCTGGGCACGGACGTGAAAGGCAATCCCACTTTCCGGCAGGTCAAGGCGAGCGACCATGTGATTCACGGCGCCAACATCTCCGAGGCTGGATTGGTCGTCGGCGGCATGTCGCCGAATCGCAACCTGGCGGATTACTTTCAGGTCGCCTTCGATCCGACGGGCGCCGCCGTCATCGGTTACTGCGGTGATCATAATGACATTAGCGCGCACACTTATGTGACGCGGCAAATCAGCGGGCCAGGGGTAACCGGCGCGGATGTTCCAGCTCCGGTGGAAGGCGCTTCTCTGCCGCCGCCACCAAACGAGCCAGTGCCTACCGCGGTCAGTGTTGGCGGCATCCTGGGCTCGCAAGTCACGGACTTCCGAGCTGACGTGCGGCTGGGCGGCAACCCTCAAACGGGTGGAACCGCCGTCATTCCCGTTGACGATCCACTCGATATTCTCTCGGTTTTGTATTCGGCGGAGCCAACGTCCGGGATCGATCCAGCGCCTCTGCTGGTCGCCACGATGAAGGTCTCTGACATGACGGCGATCCCACCGAGTTCGAACTGGCGAATGATCTTCGCCGCGAATGCGCCCGATTCCGTCATGAGTCCGACCAACGAATTCACCTTCGCCGTTTCCGACCGGGCGGATCAATTCTATGTCCAGGCCATTACGGATCCGTCCGGCGTCCAAACATTCCGGTACGGCACTGCGAAGAGAAATTTTGACGGCTCGATCACCTACACGGATAAGGGGGCGGCGGACTGCGGGTTCTTCGATCCCACGGCGAAGACAATCACAATCAAGGTGGCGTTGAGTAAGCTGAACGCGCCAGGAGTTATGCCGGCGGGGCATGCCGCGATTGCTCCCGGATCCATCCTGGCGGGTCTCCGCGGGAATACATTCACTACCGTAGGGGCCGTGGGGAGTGGCAGTAATAAGGCTGATACCGCACGCGGGGGAACGCAATACACGGTCACAGTTGGCGCGCTGACTCCTTGCTCGGCAGTAACACCGACACCAACTCCGACGCCGACTGCGACACCTGGAGCCTCCCCGACAGCCACGCCAACGGCAACGCCCGGATCCACTCCAACGGCGACGCCCGCAGCCTCCCCAACGACGACTCCAACGCCGACTGCAACAGCGACACCCACTCCGACTGCCACACCAACGCCCACGCCTACTCCGACCCCGACACCTACTCCCTTCGGCTGCCACTGGGTCGCCTCCACGGCTTACCCGATGAACATTGCCGACAGCGCCGCTGTGACGATCGGGTCGAACATCTACGTCTTCGGTGGTGTCAGCGACAACACGGCGACCGCCGCCTCTCACAGATTTGACGGGACGAGCTGGACGCCGATCGCGCCTCTGCCAGCGGCGCGGATGGGAGCGGCCGCTGTGACCGACGGTACTTTCGCCTACATCATTAATGGTCTGGACGGCGGTGTCTTCGCCAGCCTCTACCGGTATGATCCGGTGGCAAATAGTTACACGACGCTGGCTTCGCCAAATACGGCAACGATCGGCTCCGCCGCGGTCTTGCTAAATGGAAAAATCTATCGCATTGCCGGCGATGCCACCGGCAGTGGAACAGGCCAGACCAACACCGTTGAGGCCTATACCATAGCCACCAACACGTGGGCGCCCGCGGCCAATTTCCCGGTCAGTGTCAGTTTCCTGGCGGCAGTGCCGGGAAGCGGCGTCTTTTATGCGGGCGGCGGCGTCGATGCGACGGCTGCTGATTCGTTAAAGACCTATGTTTACGATCCCATCGCAGACAGCTGGGCTGACGCGCCGATTGCGGACCTGCCGGCGGCACCCGCGCCTCATTGGGGCGCTGCCTCGGCTTTGTTCGACGGCAAATGGGTCTTGGGAACGGGTGCCTCGGGTGGCTCGAGTCAAAACACCGCGATTCAGTGGGATCCAATGACTAACACCTGGACGGATTTGCCCAACGCATTAATGGCCCGATATCGGGCCGCCGGCGCTACTTTGAACGATCGCTTTTACGTCATCGGGGGCAATCCGCTCGAGGGTACGACCGATAACCAGCGATTGGCTTGTCCCGCGGGCGCTTCACCGACACCGACACCAGGCCCAACCGCGACACCGACGCCGATACCGAGCCCCACCGCGACACCAACATCAACGCCAACACCCACACCCAGCCCAGCGCCGACCCCCACACCAACCCCGGCACCGACGCCCATAGTAACCCCGACGCCTACACCCGTCGCCACTCCGACTCCCACGCCGACACCATCTCCAGCAGCGACTCCCACCCCGAGTCCGACCCCAACACCCACGCCCGCTCAGTTGCTCAATATCTCCACGCGCGCCCAAGTACTCATTGGAGACAACATTCTCATCGGCGGCTTCATCATTAACGGTAATGCGGACAAGCGGGTGATTCTGTTGGCCAAAGGTCCTTCGATGACTTCCGGCGGAACGCCCGTTTCCGGCCGCATGGCAAATCCAATGTTGGAGCTGCACCGCGGCGACGGCAGCCTCATGACCAGCAACGACAACTGGAAAGATTCGCCCGAGCGGGCGCAGATTGAAGCCAGCGGGTTCGCGCCGAGCAACGACAACGAGTCGGCTATTCTGCGGACCCTGTCGCCGGGCGTTTATACCGGCGTGTTGACCGGAAAAGACAATTCGACCGGCATCGCGCTCATCGAAGTGTATGACCTGGACGCCAACGTCGGATCGCTCCTGGCGAACATCAGCTCACGCGGCCATGTCGATACGGGAGACAACGTGATGATCGGTGGTTTCATTGCCGGGAACCAAAGCGGCACCACCGAAGTGCTGGTGCGCGGCATCGGTCCATCGCTGCAAGGCAAGGTCCCGGGCCCGCTGGAGGATCCAATCCTCGAGCTGCACGACTCCAACGGCGCCACGCTGGAGACGAACGACAATTGGAAAGAGTCCCCGAACCGCGCTGAGATCGAAGCGACCGGTATTCCACCCAGCAACGACCTTGAATCGGCAATTATCCGTTCGGTGGCGCCTGCGGGTTACACCGCCATTCTGCGCGGCAAGACCGGCAGCGGCATCGCGGTAGTCGAGATTTACAACGTCAGGTAGCGCCCAGTAGCAGAGCTATGCGAAAAAACCGTCGTGCCCGATTCACGTCGTTCAGTCATCCACGCACCCTGGTCTTCATAATTCTCGGTGCGATCGCCGTAAGCCTGGCGACCTCCGGCGTCGCCGCGCCGGTTCCTCCGAGTGGGACGCTTACCCCGGCGAACCGGTCCATCACCTACACCGATGGACCATTGGTCACAAACCCGACCCACCTGGTAAACGGGACTCCCATTTGTACCGCCCCAAATTCCTGCAGCGACTTTACGCTCACGGTCAGCGCCAGCAGCCTGGCGGCGACACACAATCTGACCTGGACCATGCAGTGGCCGATCGTGAACGTGGACTCCGACATCTTTATCCTGAAGGACGGCCAGCTCGTCGCGGCGAATATCGGATACAGCGATCCGGCGACTCTCGCTTTGCCGATTCCCGCCGACGGGACGGTTTATCACCTCATCGCCGTCTGTTCGGCTGGCACGAGTCTTCTCACGGGAACAGTTAGTCTGACCCCGAAATATCCCACATCGGGACAGGGGCCCGGCGCGCCTCCGCGGTATATCAATTATCCCTCCGGCGCGGGCCAGGCCAACGGGGCCGGCGAACCTTCGATCGGGGTCGATTGGAATCCGAACGTGGCCGCGCTGAAGCATGAGAAGGTCAATACGGGTGGCGTCGCGATGTTCACTGCGATCAACGACCAATATCGGAGTAACTTTGACGACTGCTCGTCGCCTGCGGTGAACCTGTGGGAAGACACGAATTCCCCAATCGTCACCGGGCTCGATCCGATCGGCTTCGTCGATCACTTCAGCACGGTGCAACTGGGAATCAGCTATCCGCCGCCCCAAACGCCTGGCCGCATTTTCGCGCTGCAGCTCGCAGCCGGGAGCAGTACCGCGGCTTACTCTGATAATGATGGCGGGACGTGGGTGTCGTTTGTCGCGGGTGGACCTCCAGCCGGCCCGGACCACGAAACGCTCGGTGGCGGACCGTTTCACGCGCCGATTATTACGCCGCCGCCGCCTGCCTATCCGAACGCGACCTACTACTGTTCGCAGTTCGGGGTGGAAAATGCGAGCTGCTCACGGAGCGACGACGGCGGCCTGACCTTTGGCCCCGGAGTTCCGATATTCCCGCCGCAGCTTTGCGCCGGCGGCATTCATGGTCACATCAAAGTTTCGCCACAGGGCACCGCCTATGTTCCGAACGCTGCCTGTGCCGAGGGGACGGGGCCCGATCTCGGCGTCGTGGGAGTGGCTCTGTCCAAAGACAACGGAATTACCTGGACTCATCAAAGCGTTCCCGGAAGCACCGGCAGCGCGGACCCGGCCGTCGGCATCGGGCAAAACAATGTCGGCAAACCGGCGGGCCAGGTTTCGAATACCGTCTATCTCGGCTGGATTAGCGCCGATGGCCATGCCCACGCCGCGCATTCTCCGGATGAAGGCACGACCTGGCAGGATGACATCGACATCAGCTCGATCTTCGGAATCGGGAAAGCGGTTTTTCCAACCATGGTCGCGGGCGATGATAATCGGGCGGCTTTCGCTTTTCTCGGCACCGACCCGGCGTTCTATCCCGCCAAGCAGGTCTGGCATCTCTACATCGCGCATACTTACGACGGCGGGAAGAGCTGGATCCTGATCGACCAGACACCGAACGATCCGGTGCAGATCGGCAACATCTGTTTGTTAGGCACGGGCTGCTCGGGTGGCCGCAATCTTCTCGACTTCCTGGGCATCGACGTGGATGCCGAAGGACGAGTGCTTGTTGCTTACGCCGACGGCTGCCTCAATTGCTCGAACAACGAAAACACCACGCAGTCCACCGCCTCGAAAGGTGTGATCGCGCGGCAATCGGGTGGGCGCCGTTTATTCCAGGCCTTTGATCCGGTCGAACCGGCGGTTCCGGCCGCACCACAAGTTCAGTCCGCCGTACGCGTCTCCGATCCGACTCCCGGCGTCCTGGTGTCATGGCTTGAACCGGACAACGGCGGGTCGCCGGTGCTCGGCTATAATATCTACCGCAGCCAGGCCAGCGGCACCGAAACTTTTCTGGCGACGGTGTCCGGAGCGGCCACGACCAAGTATCTCGACACAACCGCAGCGAACACTTCCAACTGGTATTATCGTGTCACTGCTCTGAACGCGGTCGGCGAGGGTGAGTTCTGCCGCGAAGTCAACGTCGATGGCGTTCAGCCGGTCGAGAGCGCCTGCGTGTTTCCCTATTTGACGAAGCTCGTCGATCCGGCCGGCGACCAGACCGGCGGGCCTGCTCTCAACACGCAGGAAGACATCCGCAGAGTTGGCATCGGCGAGCCGTTTGTGTCCTGCGCGGACCAATCGCTCACCTTCATGATGAAGGTCCAGACACTCGCGCCGGCTCCGCCGCCGACGGCAGCGTGGATGATAACGTTCAAGGCCCCCGGAACCACCAACACGCTCTTTGTCCAGATGGATACGCAGACGAGCGCCACTCCGGCGTTTAACTACGGCTACTTGGACGGAAACAATGCCAAGGTCGTGCAGTGCGGCCGCCCGAATGTCCCTTCGTGTCCAATCACTGGAAGTTATCTGCCGGACGGAACCATTGTCATGAAGCTGGACGTCGGCGTTCCGCTCAAGTTCTTCGGTCCCACGAACACAGGGATGACTCCCGATTTCACCGTGAATCTCGCGCGCGGCGCCGTGTTGACCGACATCGCCGGGCTCACGCAATTGGGCGCAGTGCAGTCGATTGACAGCACGACCGGGCCCGCCACCTATACCACGGCAGGATTTCTGGCCTGCAGCACGCAGTTGCCCGTGGCGGTTCTGACGGCCACGCCGCTTTCCGGGATCGCTCCGCTGGCGGTGAACTTCGACGCGTCTCAGTCCCATACCGAAAATCCGTGCGCGTTGATCGCCTCTTACACTCTCGACTTCGGTGATGGCTCGCCGCCAGTTACGCAGACGTCACCGCTCTTCAGCCATGTCTACAACAATCCCGGCTTCTACGCGGCCCGCTTGACCGTGACCGATGCCGCCGGCCAGGTGAGCGACAATCTTACCCAGATCGTCATTATCGTGGAAGCGGGAGTGCAATGGAGTTCGGCGACTTACAGCGTCGGCGAGAATGGCGGAAGCGTAACCCTCACCGCGACCCGCATGGCCGGGGGCGCGAGCGATGTCACCGTGCACTATGCAAGCCACGATGGAACGGCCCAGGCCGGCCTGGATTACACCGCCGCGTCGGGAGATCTGACGTTTGCTGCCGGGCAAGCTTCCAGCAAAACCGTGATCATTCCCATTACCGAGGATCCGGCGATCGAAGGGGACGAATCGTTTACGGTAACACTGACAGGAGCCGCGGGAACGATTGGGTCGCCCGCGACCGCCACCGTGACGATCACCGACAACGACCCGGTTTCGACCCCGACTCCCACGCCAAGTCCAAGTCCCACTGCAACAGCGACGGCTGCGCCCAGCCCCACGCCCACCGCCACGGCCAACCCAACCGCGACCCCTACGGCTACGCCCGGAGCCAGTGCCACTCCTTCAGCAACCCCAACCGCCACACCTACGCCGACACCAACGCCGTCAGCTTCACCGGCCCAGCTGCTCAACATCTCTGCGCGCCTGCGCGTCCAGACCGATGACAACGTTCTCATCGCCGGCATCATCATTACCGGCAACGATCCCAAGAAGGTCATGTTCCGCGCGATCGGTCCTTCGGTGAAGTCGAACAACGTCCCGGTCCCCGGGCGTCTCGCCGATCCCACCCTGGAATTACGCGATGGGAACGGCGCGTTTGTGACCAGCAATGACAATTGGAAAGATTCGCCGCAGCGCAGCGACATCGAGTCCAGCGGCCTGGCCCCCACGGACGATAATGAATCGGCCATCCTGCGAACGCTCAATCCGGGCGCTTACACCGCCATCGTGCGCGGCAAGGACAGGACGACGGGGATCGCGCTGGTTGAAGCGTACGATCTCGACAGTTCCGCCGCGAGCATACTGGCGAATATCAGCACACGCGGCTTCGTGGAAACAAACGACAACGTCCTCTTCGGCGGATTCATCGCGGGAAACCAGCCGAACAACACCCGAATCCTGGTGCGCGCCATAGGGCCCTCCTTGCAGAACATCCTGCCCAACGCCCTGGATGATCCTTTCCTCGAGTTGCACGATCGCAACGGCGCAACGGTCGCCACGAACGACAACTGGAAAGACAATCAACGAGCAGACATCGAAGCCACCGGCATCCCGCCGAGTCACGATCTGGAATCCGCCATGGTCCGGATGGTGATTCCCGATGCTTACACGGTCATCGTCCGCGGCAACAATAACGAAATGGGCGTAGGCCTCGTGGAGATTTACAACATCAAGTAGCCCGATTACTCGCCATGAAAAAACATTCTTCCTCGGTTACGGCCCGCGCCACGCTCAGCGCACTCTTCCTTACCATCAGCGTGTTCCTGGTGATTGCTGCCGTGAACAGCAGTCTACTTATCGATGGCGTTTCGGGCACTCTGCAAGCCCAGGGGCCGACGCCCATTCCTACTGCGCCGCCAGATCTGGGGCCAAAGATTGGTTACGAGAATTTCATCGCGCCAGGGGTTCTCGTTCCCGTCAAAACCACCGAGGCAGGTCAGCAGCCGGATTCGGTAGAATACATGGGACGCAACGCCGGCGAGCCTTCGGTTGGCAGCAACTGGGTCACCGGGGTGGATAATTTCCAATCGGGGCTCCAGACCCTATTCGTCACCTTTAACGATACCTGCCCCGCGGACGGCCAGTCTGCGACCTGGGTGAATCGGGCTGCGCCGACCGCGGTGTTGATCGATTCCGATCCGATCGGCTTCACTGACCGCGGTTTCATGAGTCCCACCGGACCCGCCAGCCGCGTCTTCGCCTGCCACCTCACGCTGCTGAGTCCTAACACGGTCAAGATTTCCTATACCGATGACGATGGTCTTACCTGGGTGCCGACGCAACCGGGCGGACTCGCCTCGGGCGTGGATCATCAGACAATTGGGGGCGGTATTTATCACGCGCCGATTCCGCCCAGGCCGCCCGGCACGATTTATCCCTACGCCATCTATTATTGCTCTCAGGACATTGCGACGGCCTTTTGCGCGCGAAGCGATGACGGCGGGACGACCTACGGCGCTTCCATCCCGCTCTACACGCTCCTGGACTGCGGCGGCCTGCACGGACACACGAAAGTCTCTCCCGTGGATGGGACCGTCTATGTTCCGAATCCAAATTGCGGCGGCGAGCAGGCGATAGTGGTCTCGGAAAACAATGGAGTTACCTGGACGGTTCGGCCTGTGCCTGGGGTCACTTCGCCAGGTGGCGGAGTCGGGAGTGATCCCGCAATCCACGCGGACGCTGACGGACGTGTCTATTTCCTGGGTGCTCATAGCGGTAACACCGCCGTTGTCGCGACATCGGATGACCATGGGGCGACCTGGCAAAACATTTTCGATGTCAGCTCTGAGTTTGGTCTGAAACAAATTGCATTCCCGGCCGCGGTCGCGGGCACTGCCGGTCGCGCCGCGGTGGCGTTTTACGGATCGACCGGAACGGGCAACTCCAACGGCGACGATTTCATCGGCGAATGGCGTCTCTACGTTTCCCACACCTTTGATGGCGGGCTCCACTGGACGACGACGGACGTCACTCCCAACGCGCCGATGCAGCGCAGCGGATTGCTCCGGGGTGGGGGAGCCAACATCACCCGCAACCTGCTCGACTTTTTCGACATCACGATCGATCGCGATGGCCGCGTCTTGGTCGGGTATGTGGACGGCTGCGAAGGGGGCAACTGCAAACAGGCCGTGCCCACCGCCACGGGGAACGCCTACACAGTTGCCGCGACAATCGCCCGGCAATCGAGCGGCCGCCGGCAACTCGAGAACAAGGATCCGGCAAATCCTTTAACTGCGACAGAGGCCCCCGGAATGCCTTCAGTCAACCAGGTCCGAATAGGTCCGGTCGTGCGTCTGGCGTGGTCGTTGGCCGACACCGGCAACTCGCCTATTACCGGCTATCAAATATGGAGAGGCACGGCCAGCAATGCCGAGACGCTGCTTACGACAGTGCCGGGCACTCAGACCGGAGGAACGTTTGAGGATTTAACCGCGACCGACACGACCCAAACGTACTATTACAAGGTTATCGCAGTTAACGCCGTCGGCACGTCATGCCCCAACAATGAAATCGCCGCGCCTTACCTTGGTGATGGCTGCACCGGAATTGTCATCCATAAGAATGATCCATCCCATCCGGAGGCAAACGCCGGCACTGCCACGCCGCCGTCGCTTCTGATCGATTACGTTGCCATCGGCGAACCGGCCAACAGTCCCGGTAACCTCATGTTTAAGATGAAGGTGAACGATCTCTCGACTGTTCCGGCGAGCAGCAGATGGAGAATTACCTGGAACTCACCCGCTTCCCCTGGCCAGCAATACTATGTTGGGATGAGGACCGGGCCGAGTGGTCCGCCCGTCTTCGAATATGGCGAACTCGCCGATGCCGGTGTGCCGGCGGTCTTTGTCATCACGGAGCAGCAGCGAATCCCGG
The DNA here is from genome assembly GCA_035630155.1 of Chthoniobacterales bacterium. GTDB lineage: Bacteria > Verrucomicrobiota > Verrucomicrobiia > Chthoniobacterales > UBA10450 > AV80. Next base: position 6,124 of record DASQLH010000295.1, on the reverse strand, counting down.
CGCTCCCCGCGAGTAATTACAACCCGGATGGGACGATCACGGTCTTCGTGCCTCGGTCGGCCTTGGGTAACCCACAACCCGGCGACCTCCTGGGAGCGATCGGGGGGAGGACATTTACGGGTGAGACCGAGGAGTCTAGCATTCAGCACCGTTCGAATAGCTTCGTAGATCACACGTTCGTGAAGGCGCAGACTGATAACAGCTATCCCGCCGCCACCTACACGGTGACCGGCAATCTGCCCTGCCCGGTAGCAACGAACAACCCGCCAGTAGCTGTGCTGGAGGCCGCTCCAACCTCAGGGGATGCGCCGTTGGAGGTGACCTTCGATGGTACCGGCTCGCATGATCCGGACTTCAGCGACACGATAGTCAGCTACATCTTCAATTTTGGGGACGGGTCTCCGGTTGTCAGCGGCGGAGCGCCCGTCGTTGAGCATACCTATGCCAACCCGGGTAGTTACACAGCCACTCTGATCGTGACCGATTCGCGCGGCGCAGCGAGCCAAAATACCGCTCAGCAGCAAATCACCGTCACCGGAGGTCCTTCACCGACGCCGACGCCCACTCCGACCCCAACGCCAACGTCCACACCTACGCCGTCGCCCGGGCCAACAGCAACACCTAGTGCCACGCCGGCAGCTACACCTACACCCACGGCGACGCCGGTCGCAACGCCGACCCCGACGCCGACGGCCACGCCCACCGCGACTCCAACGGCCACGCCTACCGCCACTCCAACTCCCGGGGCTACGCCCTTTAATGTTCAGCTCCTTAATATCTCCGGCCGTGTCTTTGCCCAGAGTGGCGACAAAGTCGGCATAGGCGGCTTCATCATTACGGGCACCGGCAACGGGACGAAGCGCGTTATGGCTCGAGCCATGGGGCCATCGATGAAAGTCAACGGCACGCCGGTGCAAGGCCGGCTCGAGGACCCATACCTCGAGCTCCACGACAGCAACGGAAGCCCCGCGCTCTTCAATAACGACTGGCGCGATTCCCAGGAAGCCGAGATCCAGCAGACTGGACTGGCGCCGTCGGATGACCGCGAATCGGCCGTGGTGAAAAGACTGCCCGCCGGCAATTACACCGCCATCATCCGCGGGGCCGATGGCAGCCCGGGCATTGGCATCGTTGAACTCTATGATCTGAGCGGCACCGAGCCCGGCGAACTCGGAAATCTTTCCGTGCGTGCCGAAGTCGGCACAGACGACAATGTGCTTATCGACGGCCTCATCCTTCAGGGCGGAAATCCGAAACGCGTTTTATTCCGGGCTCTTGGACCATCGGTCAAAACGAATGGCAATACCATTCCCGGAGCCTTGCAGAATCCGAGCATGGAGCTGTTCGACGGCAATGGAACGCTCCTGCGAGCAAATGATAATTGGCCGGACGCGCCCAACGCCGCCGAGATCACAACGACCGGCCTGGCGCCGCTCGATCCTAACGAATCCGCTATCCTGATGACTCTGATGCCCGGCAACTACACCGCCGTGGTGCGAGGCGTGAATCGCACGACCGGCATCGCCCTGGCGGAAGCTTACAAGCTCAACAACTAGCGCGCACTGGAGTGACGATCGCCGTGTCGTCCCAAGATTAACGGGCCGCGCTCGCGACCCGTCCCTCAACGCCTACATGTGCTCGATCACGTTGTCGCCGAACTCGCTGCATTTGATTTCGGTCGCGCCTTCCATCAGGCGCGCGAAATCGTATGTGACATTCTTGCTCGCGATCGCGCCGTTTAGGCCTTTCACGATTCGATCCGCGGCGTCGTTCCAACCCATGTAGCGGAACATCATTTCGCCCGAGAGAATCACTGAGCCGGGATTCACCTTGTCGAGGTTCGCGTACTTGGGCGCCGTGCCATGGGTCGCTTCGAAAACGGCGTGGCCGCTGATGTAGTTAATGTTTCCCCCGGGTGCGATGCCGATGCCGCCCACCTGCGCCGCGAGCGCGTCGCTCAGGTAATCGCCATTTAAGTTCAGGGTCGCGATCACGTCGAAATCCTCGGGTCGCGTCAGCACCTGTTGCAGGGTGATGTCGGCAATCGCGTCCTTGATGACGATGCCGGCGCCCGGTTTGCCCATCGGGATTTTGCACCACGGCCCGCCATCGATCTCTTCCGCACCGAAGTAATGCTTCGCGATCTCGTAGCCCCAATCGCGGAACGCGCCTTCGGTGAACTTCATGATGTTGCCCTTGTGCACCATCGTCACGCTCTTCCGCTGCTCCGTGATCGCGTAACTGATCGCGCTGTGGATGAGGCGCACACTGCCCGCGCGGCTCACCGGTTTGATACCCACGCCGACCATCACGTCGCTGCCTTCCGGCGCGCCGACCGTTTTCCAAAATTCCGCCGCCTTCTGTTTCGTCCCGAAGCGGATTTTCTCGAACGCCTTCGGGAAATCCTTCTCGAGGAACCCGAGGATTTTCGCCGCTTCTTCGCTGCCGGCTTTGTATTCGATACCGGCGTAGATGTCCTCGGTGTTCTCGCGAAAGATCACCATGTTCACTTTCTCCGGATGCTTCACGGGTGAGGGAACGCCGTTGAAATATTGGATCGGCCGAAGGCAAACGAAGAGGTCGAGCATTTGGCGCAGCGCCACGTTGAGCGAACTGATGCCGCCGCCCACCGGCGTCGTCAGCGGGCCTTTAATGCCGACAAGATATTCGCGAAACGCCTCGACGGTGTCCTGCGGAAGCCATTCGTCGAACTTGTCCTTCGCGGCCTGCCCGGCAAAAACCTCGAACCAGATGATCTTCTTCTTCCCGCCGTAGGCTTTCTCGACGGCGGCATCGAGGACGCGCTCGCTCGCCGCCCAGATATCGGGCCCGGTGCCGTCGCCGCGGATAAACGGAATGACCGGCTGATCCGGCACCACGAGTTTTCCTTCAGATTTCGAAATCTTGTCACCGGCGGGCGGCGTGAGGTCTTTGTAAGCCATAAGCCTCCAGTGTAGTTGCCGCTGTCTCAGCGGCAAATTGGAATTCTGCACCGCGGATGACGCGGATTACGCGGATTTTGGGGCAGTAAAAATAAGCGTGACAGGTTCCGTAATTTTCTTCACACTCGACGCCGATGAAGTCGCTGCCTCGCTTTGCCGTGGCTGCTCTCTTACTGGCGGCAGTCGCCGCCGGTCGCGCGCAAACCATTGCCGATTTGCCGGACGATAAATTCAAGTCGGTCGTCGAGAAAACTCAGCTTTATAACAAGGCGCTCAACGCCACGCGCATCGTGCAAAAATCGTACGATCGTTATGCGTCGTGGGTCGATATGAAGGCGGGCCCGACCGGCAAGGAGAAAGCGATCGAGACCGGCATGCCGGATATCAGCGGCGCGCTTCAGGAAATAGCCGACGCGGGAACCAAAGGGCCAGGCCTGTGGCCTCCGTTGCCGAGCGTGGACGCGCTGGCGCAGAAGCTGGCGGATGCCACCGCCACGCTCGCGCCAGTGGTGAAAGGCGCGTCCGAATATTACGCGCAACGCCAATACAAAACGGACGGCGCGAAACGCGGGAAGGAATTGCATGGGCAATTGCTCCCGATGTTCCAGCAGGTCTTTTCTTCCGAGCTGGCGTTGCGGCGGGAGTTGAGCGCTGTCCGCGAAGATATCGAGCGCAGGATCCTGGCGAAGATCGAGAAGGAGCAGGGCAAGAACTACGAATGGCATTTGCGCAGCTTTCTTTTCTCGGCGAAAACGCTGGCCGACCTGCTGCCGAACCATGTCGATGCGGCCATGATCGAGGAGGCGCGCTACAAGCAGCGATTCGCGAACCTGCAGGCAGCTTACACGCAATTCACCCAATACTGCGTCGAACATCCGGCGGAGGTGCAGAAGGCGGTGCTGGCCACTTCTCTCGAAGATTTCTTCGCTGCGACCCGCATTCTTCGTGGCCTGCTCGACGCGCCCAAGCTCGACAAGCAGGTTTACCTCACCAAGGTGAACGACCTCGCCGCAAAGTACGACGCGCTCCTCGAGCGGACAACACCTATGACAACCGCATCGCGGTAGATCTGCGGTGCGATTCCGCCTTTTCGTCCGGCCGTGGACGCGGCGGGCAGCGAGTGCTAGATCGTAGCCGTCATGGCGAATTCCGAGTTGCCCAATCGTCCTCGTCCTCGCGCGAAGCTCATTATTCTTAGCCTGATTGCGTTGCTCCTGCTTTACGGCGCCTCGCCCTACTACGCGCTCTGGCGATTCGGCGAAACGCTGCGAACCAACGATATGAACGCGCTCGCCGCGCGCGTCGATTTCCCGAAAGTTCGCGACTCGTTAAAGAAACAAATTCGCGACCATTTCTTCGGCGTGCTCGACAAAAAGAAGAACGATCCGGTCGCGCAGCTCCTCACTTCCGCGGAACCGAGCATCCTCGATCGCCTCATCGACGCCTATGTCACGCCCGACGGCCTCGCGACGATCATCTCGAATCCCGCGCCGATAAAAAACGCGAGCTCCTTCTCCGCGCTTTCTTCATTCGGCGGCGAGCGGAGGGAAATCGATTGGTCGCGAGCGCGCAAAGCTTTCTTTACCAGCCCGCGCGATTTTGCGGTCGATCATGAAGGAATCACCCTGCGCTTTCGCTTCAACGGTCTCGGTTGGAAATTGCGCGAGATCGACCTCCGCCTCGGCCCCGGCAGGACGACCTCTGTATCGCCAAAGAGTGGAATGGCCCCCGAGTGAGCCTGAAAACAACGCTTGGCAAGAACGACCTAACGACGTAGACACTAAGTTCGCGTGAGAAAAGAAGTTTTTGTTTGTGATAATTGCGGGATGCGGAAGCGCCTGGACAGCGCCCAACGGCATTGGTGCGAGGAGTGCAAGACTTCCAGCCCAGTCGAGCTGAGGCCCGCCCGGGATAAACGGACCCCGCCGAAGCCGGAAACGGCTGAATCTTCCGGCTACACGCGTCGCTGAGCCGTTTTTCGGCGTCTCTCGTGCCCTGCGCAAACCGCGCTGGTCTCTTGCTATTGGCAATACACGGCGATGACCGTACCGGTCCCGTCCTGACCCGGATTCGGCCCGTAGCCTGGATCGGTCTGGACGATTACCATCTGGGGAATGTTACCCGTGATGGTTGGACCCGACTTTGTTATCGAACTGGCCACAAGGACGGTGATGAATGTTGGGACGCTGCTCGGTGGCCCGGAGCTATTGCCCGGGTTGCTTATCCAGGCACCGCCGCACATCGCTGGATTCGGGCTGGTCGAGCCGGCAAAGCCTTTGAAGGCGGCGGGCGCCTGCCCACCGCTCAGCGTATTGACGTTGCCCCATTGCGCGCCCCAAAATGTCACGCGATTACCGACCACCGCGTTGCCATCGCCAATCACAAAGCTTCCCTGAAAACTGGGCTCGGGTGTGGGAATGGGCGTGGGCGATGGCTCCGGAGTCGGGGTGGGGGTTGGATCGGGAGTTGGGGTCGGGCTGGGATCCGGAATTGGGGTCGGGGTAGGCTCCGGAGTCGGGGTCGGGGTTGGTGTTGGTGTTGGCGTCGGAGGATCATTTGAGAGCGAGACCTTTGCGACAAAGACGTCCATCATTCCGCCAGGGTTGATCGGCTGAACGGGAGAACCCCAGGTCCAATCACTGGTGCCGGTGAGGTGGACATTTCCGCTGAGATCCAGGGCCAGCGAATGAGCATAGTCACTCGCCCCGCTCCCGAGAAAAGTACTCCAAGTGAGCGTTCCGTTTGAATCAAATTGCGCGGCGAAAGCTTCCGCGCCGCCTTGATGAGGGCTGGATGGCGAGCCCCAGGTCTTTGTGCTCATGCCCGCCACGTAAACGCCACCGCTGTTATCTACCGTCACAGCGTTCCCGACAGTCGCCCCGCCGCCGCCGAAAAAGGTGTTCCAAATGAGCGTGCCGCTCGAATTCAGCTTCGCGGCAAAGCCGTCCTGGAAACCGGTGTGCGGGACGATAGGAGATTCCCAAGTCCCTTGGCTTGATCCCGCCACATAGACATTTCCAATGCTATCGACGGCCACCCCATTGCCCCCGTCATTCCCACCACCGAGAAACGTGTTCCAGGTAATCGCGCCGCTGGAATCCAGTTTGGCGAGGAAAACCGAATGCCCGCCGCTGTATGCGCGGACGGGGGAGCCCCAGGTGGCATTGCTCATGCCCAGGACA
>DASQLH010000294.1:0-6323 GCA_035630155.1 Chthoniobacterales bacterium | reverse complement strand
CCCACCAAAGCGGTCTTCACCGCGCTCGGGATCGGGTTCGTCCTCGGCTTGATTTTCCGCCGCTAAAGATAGGGCTGCATGGCTGGCGAAACGATGCGGTTCCGCAACCCCGCGGGACACGCCGGCTTGCTCCATAGTCTGGTCTCGCTGGTCAACAGCCTGGCGGGATTCCTGGAGAGCCGGGTCGCTCTGTTCGCGACGGAATCCAAGACGGCGTTGATCCATGTGCTGGTCCTGGTCGGGTGCCTCGTGGGCGGGGCGCTCCTGGCAATTCTCGGTTACATTTTTCTGGTCGCGAGCGCGATCGTCGGGTTGGCGCATGTCCTGGGTGTGTCGTGGGCAAAGATCTCGCTCATCGCCGCGGGGCTGCACTTCCTCCTCGCGCTGGTCTGCGTCTTGATCGCGCGGAGCCGGATGAAAAAACCGATGTTTGAAATGACGAGTACGGAATTGAAGAAGGATCGCGAATGGCTGAAAAACCAGGACAAGAAAAGTCACTCCACGAACTAAGGCAGCAGGCGGCGCACTCGCGGGACCGGCTGGGGCGTGATCTGAATGGGCTGCGTTACGAGCTCGATTTTCCGCTTAAGTTTCGGAAATCGTTCCAGCGCCAGACCGTTTTATGGATTAGCGCCGCGATCGTCGTGGGAGTGATTTTCGCTGTAATGCCGGCCCGGGAGAAAAAGGTTTACGTGTGGGGCGGGGGGAAGCCGGACCGCAAGAAACAAGGCGAGGAGCAAAAGAAGGGGCTCATCGGGGCAGGATTAGCCATGGGCGCGTTGCGACTCGCGGCGACTTTACTCAAGCCGGCGTTGATGAAATACGCGACCGATCGAATGGGCAGTTACGCCGCGGGCAGGGGCGCGGGCCGGGGGCGCTGAGCACACATACTGTTGTTCCGGCGGCCGAAGGGCTGATTTTTCTAAACCGCGGATTGCGTGGATAACGCGGATGGGGAGGAGAGAGGCGGAACGGAGTAAGGGGGGATCTTCTTCTTTGTTTTTCATCCGCGATATCCGCGTAATCCGCGGTTCAAATTGCTTTTTAGGTTTTACGCGAAGGGCATTCGCGGCTAAAACATCGTCGCCAGTGCGATGAGCCCCCAGAACTCTGCCGCGACCAGCGCGCGTACGCTGCTACATGTCGATGAATATCTCGCTGCCGGGCAGGAGGCGGGCGCGTCCGATATCCACCTCGGCGTGAACGCACCGCCGATCTGGCGTTTGCACGGAACGTTGCAACCGATCTGGCCGCAGGCGGCGAAGCTGACGAGCGTTGCGACGGCGGCGCTCGCGGAAGGATTTATGACCGACACTCAGAAGCGCGACCTCAACACGCGTGGCGACGCGGACTTCGCTTACGCGAACAGCTTTGGGCGGTTCCGCACAAGCGCGGTCCGGCAACGGCTCGGGATCGATCTCGTTTTTCGGATCATCAACACCCAAGTGCGAACGATGGATGAGCTGGGTCTCCCCGAGAGTCTGAAATTGCTCACGCGTTATCAGAATGGACTCATTCTGGTGACGGGCTCGGTCGGAAGCGGCAAGTCGACGACGCTGGCGGCGCTGGTCGAACAAGTGAATCTCGAGCGGCGCGAACATATCATCACCTTGGAAGACCCCATCGAATACATTTTCGAGTCGAAAGGCTGCCACATCACCCAACGCGAGGTACACACGCATACGCGCTCTTTCGGCGCGGCGTTGCGGGGCGCGCTCCGCGAGGATCCGGATGTGATCATGGTCGGCGAGTTGCGCGATCTGGAAACGATTTCGCTCGCCATCACCGCTGCCGAGACCGGCCATCTCGTCCTGGGAACGCTCCATACCGGCAATGCCTCGCGCACGCTTGACCGGCTGCTTGACGTTTTCCCGGTCGATCAACAGGAGCAGATTCGGATTATGGTCAGCGAATCGCTGCGCGGAATTATCAGCCAACAGCTCGTCCCGACTTCCGATGGCAACGGGCGCGTGCTTGCCTTGGAAATACTCACGAACACGGCGGCCGTGGCGAACGTCATCCGCGAAGCCAAAACCTACATGCTGCCTGGCATCATTCAGACGGGGAAAAAGCAAGGGATGCAACTGATGGACGATGCGCTGATGGAACTGCATGCGGCCGGGTCAATCAGCCGCGAGGAAGCGGAAGCGCGGGCGGAACAAAAACAATCAATGCGAGAGCAGTTAAACGTGAAATGAATTCGACCCGGAGAGCTGACGAAGAGCTGAACAAGGAGCGGCGGTTTAAAAACCGCCGGATTTATTGGGTCGGCGGTTTGTAAACCGCCGCTCCTCGATATGCCTTACATCGATCAATTTCTCAGCATCATCGTCGACCAGGGCGGTTCTGATTTGCACATTGGTGAAGGGCAACCGCCGAAGATGCGACGGCATGGCGATGTGATGCCGATCCGGGAAGAGGCGATTACTCGCGATGAGGCGGCCGGGATGTTGAGCGAGATTTGTGGGGCGCAGAGCTGGGAGCTTTTCGAGGAGCGCGGCGATCTCGATTTCGCCTATGAAATGGATGAGCGATCGCGGTTCCGTTGCAATTTCTTCAAGCAAGCGAACGGATACGGCGCGGTCTTTCGCTTGATTCCAACCAGGATCGCAAGCCTCGAGGGGCTCGGAATTCCCCCAGTGGTAAAACTGTTCGGCCATCTCCGCGGCGGACTTGTTCTGGTCACCGGCCCGACCGGGTCAGGGAAGTCGACGACGCTGGCCGCGCTGATCGATTACATTAACGAAAACTTTTCGCGGCACATTGTGACGATCGAGGAGCCGATCGAGTTCGTGCACGCGAACAAGCGCAGCATCATCACGCAACGCGAAGTACCGGTCGATTGCGCTTCGTTTCCGGATGGGCTCAAGGCGGCGCTCCGCGAGGACGCCGACATCGTGCTGGTCGGCGAGATGCGCGACCTCGAAACAATCTCGCTGGCGCTGACGGCCGCGGAGACGGGACTCCTCGTTTTCGGAACGTTGCACACGAACAATGCGCGCAAAACGATCGACCGGATGGTGGACGTTTTCCCGGCCAGCAAGCAGGCGCAGGCGCGCACGATGCTGGCGAATTCCCTGCGCGGGGTGCTGGCGCAATTGCTTCTCAAGAAAGCGGATGGTTCCGGGCGGCTCGCCGTGAATGAGATTCTTATCGCAAGCCCCGCGGTCTCGGCCATTATCCGCGAAGGCGCGACGCAAAAGCTTCAGGACGTGATCGTGGGCGGAAAAAGCCAGGGGATGCAATTCATGGACGACGCGATCCAGGCCTTGCTGCAAACCGGCGCCATCACGCCGCATGAAGCCTTCATGAAGGCAATCGACAAAGGCCGGTTCGAACAGTTTTTGCCGGCGGACGAGACGGCACTCGCCCATTCCGCCGGCGTGGCGCCGGACGATGCAAAACGCGTCCCAGGTGACTTTATGAAATCGAGGGACCGCCGTCGCCAGGTGATTGGGTGAAAACACCGAAGGCAGGCTAATGCCTGCCTTCGACGGTTTCAGGAAAATCGGAGATCTCGCCTTTAGTTGTACGGCGACCAGAACGTCGCGTCCGTTACATCGGACAACGCGTCATAGGAGGCGGTCGGCACCTTCGGGATGCTGTCGACGGCTTGTATTCCGTAGCTGTTGCCCAGGATGTCCCTGCCGGTGAGGTAGAGATTGGTCCCAGCCTTGAGGTAGTTGGTCCAATCGACGGTGTTCACGGAGAACCCGCTCGAACGGTTGGTTTCGATCGCGTACTGGTCGACGGCGGAGTCGATCAGGCGCAAATCGTTAATGATGCGGCTTGCTTGGGAACGTTTACGAGCGCGGAGGAATCCGGGCACCGCAATCGCTGCGAGCAAAGCGATGATCGCCACTACGATCATGATTTCGACGAGGGTAAAGCCGCTTCGGCGGGAACTGAGATTGGTTTTCATTGTTCTAGAAATTATAGCAGCCTTTATGCCAATGTATCGATGCTCGATATGTTAGGTAGTTCTACTTAGAAAGGTGTTTTTTTGGTTAGACAGGAAAATATCCTTCGGCAACTGTTCCCGGGTGAGTCCCCAACTGCATTCAGATGATTACGAGGCTCTCGCGTCTTTCCGTTACGCAATGCGAAAGTTTCTCAGCTTTAGCCGGCGTGCTTTAGCCGAAGAAGCTAACCTGACGACGGAGCAATACGAAGCGCTTCTGGCCCTGAAGGCGTTCTCGGGCGAGACCGGCCTGAGCATCAGAGACCTCAGCGAACGGTTGCAGGTAAAACATCATAGCGCTGTGAGTTTGGTCGACAAACTCGAGGGCCTCCATCTTGTTCGTCGGGTCCAGGGGACTGCGGATCGGCGGCAGGTTTTCGTTACTTTGACCCAGGCGGGAACTCGCCTTCTGGCCAAGGTCGCGGTCCTTCATCGGCGCGAAATGCGGATTCGCAGCCCGGAGATGATCGAAGCGCTTCTCCGGCTCGGGAAGTGACGCCGGTCCGATAACCCCTCTTGATCTCCCTGAAATCCAGGCGCCGCCTTCGTTGACAGAAAAAATCCGGGGTGATACCGTCGCCGCAATTTACGTGCATACGCTATTAAATAGTCAGGTGCTGGTGCTCAACCGCCTGTGGCAGGCGGTCAACATTTGTTCGGCACGGCGCGCTTTCACGCTTCTTTATCAGGGGCACGCGCAGGTTGTTTCTTCCGATCCCGGGGAGAATTTCCTCACCCACGATTTCGCCAGCTGGCGCGATTTCTCGGCGACCGCGCCGGACCATGAAGTGGTCACGACGATTTCGTGGAAGATCCGCGTGCCGCGCGTGATTGTTCTCCTCCTGTTCGACCGCTTGCCAAAGAAGGAAGTGAAGTTCACCAGGCACAATGTTTTCGAGCGCGACAAAAACACCTGCCAGTATTGCGGCGGAGTTTTTGAGCGCACCGAGTTGAACCTCGATCACGTGCTGCCCCGCGATAAGGGCGGGCTGACGACGTGGGAGAACGTGGTTTGCTCGTGTATCCCGTGCAACACGCGGAAGGGAAATCGCCTGCCGCGTGAGGCGCACATGACCTTGATCCGCAAACCAACGCGGCCGAAATGGCGGCCGTTCGTGCATGTGACGTTCACGTCGCAGCACCACGAGAGCTGGCGGCACTTTGTCGATCTCGCGTATTGGAACGTCGAGCTGAGCGATTAGCGCCGCTACTTTAGCGCATCCAGAATCGGCTGCGGAAAAACGCCGAGAAAGATAATTCCGGCGATCATCGCCACCATCGCCGCCCGCGATAATCTGCTTAACGGCACCCCCGCATCCCCGGTGGGGGCTTCCCAGTACATCGCGCGCACGACTTTGAAGTAGTAATAGAAGCCGCACGCCACCGTGATCACACCGACCACGATGAGCGTCGTCTGCTCGCGCGCGATGGCGGCGTTGAAGATGTAGAATTTGCCCAGAAAACCGGCGGTGAAGGGGACGCCTGCCAGCGACGCCATCGCGATCAACATGGCGAAAGCCAAGAAAGGCGAGCGCCTGGCGAGACCGTTGAAGTCCTCGATGTTGTCGCCGGTTTGTTTGGCCACCGCGACGAGGACGGCGAAGCTCAGCAGCGTCATGAACAGATACGCGACGAGATAATAGGCGATCGCTTCTCCGGCCAGGCAGACAACACCGATGAGGAGATAACCGGCGTGGGCGATGCTGGAGTATGCGAGGAGGCGCTTCAGGTTGGACTGCGGGAGCGCGGCGAGGTTGCCGTAGAGCAGAGTGAGGAGCGCCAGCAACACAAGGAGACGCTCGATCTGCGGCAGAATGAAAAACGGTTCCAGGACTCGCAGAAGGACGACAAAGCCGGCGGCTTTCGATCCGACGGAAAGGTAGGCGGTCACTGGCGTGGGTGCCCCTTGGTAAACATCGGGCACCCAGATTTGGAACGGCACCGCGGCGATCTTGAACCCGAGCGCGACCAACACCATTAGCATTCCGAAAAGCGCCGGTCCGCTCTCGACTGCGGGATTGGCGAGCGCCGCGGCGACCCGGGCCAGATTTGTTTCACCAGTCACGCCAAAGATCCAGGTGATCCCGTAAACGAGGAAGCCAGTCGAAAGCGCGCTCAGGATCAAATATTTCACGCCGGCTTCCAAGGTGGCAGGGTTCCGGCGCGTGAAGCTGACCAGGACGTAAAACGACATCGTTACGAGCTCGAGCGAGACGAAGATCATCACGAAATCGATCGCGGACGCCATCCACATCAGACCGGCGCAGGTGAAGATCGGGAGCGCGAAAAATTCGCCGAGACCGGATTGGTGGGTGGTGCCGTGGATCGATTCCCGCACGATGGGCGCGTAATCGATCATCAT
>DASQLH010000293.1:0-8241 GCA_035630155.1 Chthoniobacterales bacterium | reverse complement strand
ATCGCCGGGGCGATGAACGACCTCGGCGGCCAGGGCATCGGGCTCTGGGACGAGCCGGACGAATTTTATTACGACGTGCTCCACATGCCCGATGGCCGTTACCTGCCGCTGCGGGTGCGCTCGCTCGTCGGTCTAATGCCGCTCCTGGCCGTGGAGACGATCGAGCCGGAATTGCTCGAGGCCATGCCGGGTTTTAAGCGGCGTCTGGAATGGTATCTGGAAAGCCGGCCCGACCTGGCCAGCCTCATTTCCCGCTGGCACCAGCACGGGGCCGGCGACCGCCGGCTGATTTCGCTCACGCGCGGCCATCGCATGAAATGCCTTCTCCGGCGCATGCTCGATCCCAACGAATTCCTGAGTGATTTCGGCGTGCGTTCCCTGAGCAAATTCCACGGGTCGCACCCTTACGTTTTGCGTTCCGAGGACGGCTCGGAGCGGGTGGTTCATTATGAACCGGGCGAATCGCAGACAAATATCTTCGGCGGCAATTCGAACTGGCGCGGGCCGGTTTGGTTGCCGATCAATTATCTGCTGATCGAGTCGCTCCAAAAGTTCCATCATTACTACGGCGACGATTTCAAGGTCGAGTGCCCGACCGGTTCCGGCCAATTCCTGACCTTGAATGAAATCGCGAATGAATTATCGAACCGGCTGATTCGGCTCTGGATGCGGGATGGCGATGCCGCCCGGCCGTTCGAACGGGCAAGCGCGGATGCCCTGAGCGGCGAGCATGATCGCGAGCTCTATTGGTTCCACGAATATTTCAATGGCGACACGGGCGCCGGGTTGGGTGCGAGTCATCAGACGGGTTGGACCGGATTGGTGGCGAAGCTGATTCAGCAGCAGGGCGAGCGCGGGACGATTGCGAAGCGCGATCCGTTTACGGATCTGTAGTTGGAGCCCGGCACGCCCTCGTGCCGTTGGGGGAAAACTACGCCACTCTCTCCGGCACGAGGGCGTGCCGGCTCCAGTACTGACCTTCGCATGATGTGAATGGCGAGGATGCGGCGAATGTTCGCCGTCAGTCGTCGAGCGCGCGGAACATCACGTAAGCATCCACAAATCCTTTTTGGGCGTGGCGAAACACGCCCGGCAACGTTCCCGCAATATGGAATCCAAGCTGCCGCCACAAGTGCACAGCCGACTCATTCGTGGAAACGACGAAGTTAAATTGCATCGCGCGATACCCGCCCCGGCGCGCTTCTTCCAGGGAGTGTTCCGCCATCGCACGCCCGACGCCGAGACCGCGCGCGCTCAGATCGACCATATATCCAGCATTCGCCACGTGATTCCCCAAGCCGGGCTGGTTCGGCCGCAGGAGGTAACTGCCGATCACGTTACCGTCGTGCTCGGCGACGAAAGTGGCTGCGTCCGCTGCGCACCAATAGGCCAGCGCGCTTTCGCGCGACATGCTTGCATCGAAAACAAAGGTGTCGCCGGTGGCGATGGTCGCCTGGAAGATTTTCCAAATGGCGTCATGATCGCCTGCGCTCGCGGCGCGAATAATGAGGCCGCCGGCTGCCGGCCGTTCGTCAGGCCGTTGCGCCATCTTTCGGCAGCGGAGTGCGCCAGAGAAAGAGCAAGCCGCCCAGCAAAAGGAAATCGAGCGCGAGATGCCAGGCAAAGCTGAGGTATTGGCTGGCGTGACCGAAGCACCCGCAACTGATGTCGAGGCCCCGGGCCTTCGCCACGATCGTGGCTACGATAAAGACAGCCATGAGGACGGTCAGGATGAACACGCCGCCGCGATACAAAACGCGCGTGATCAAGGCGAGGCCACACAAGATTTCCAGCCAGGGCAAATAAAACGCCAGTCGCACACCGATCGGCCAAGGCAGCGTCTTGTAGTTATCGATGTCTCCCGCAAAGCCGACAGGGTCCAGAACCTTGATCACGCCCGCGTAGATGAACAACCCCCCGATGATGATCGCGAGAATCCGCCAACCTATGCTGAACGGTGCTGCCGCCTCTCCCCGTTCGACGTTGGACGTTGGACGTTGGACGTTGGACGTTGCGATCACTGCTTCTCCTTTTTCCAAGCTTCCCAGCCGCCTTCGAGCACGAACACATTCGTGAGCCCTGCTTCTTTGCGTAAACGGTGCGCGATCTCCCGGCTCGATCCGCAGCTCTCGCTGCTGCAATAAATCACCACGCGTTTCTCGGGGGCCCAGACCGCCAGCACCTGCGGCAGCAATTCGTTCCAGCGATCTTCATTGAGCAGCAACGCCCCCGGCACATGCTCGCGCTCGAACTCGTCCTGCGGACGGGCATCGATCCAGATCGTATCGGCGCTCCAGCTTTGCGCCTGCGGGAGCGTCACCATTTCCGACGCGGCCACCGGAGTTTGCCACGAGACTTTGTCGCGGTAATAAAGCGCCTGGCCGGCTGCGGGAAGCAAAGCCAGACCGATGAGAAGAAGACTCTGCCGAAGCAGCGTCTTCACGGCTTGGCGGTGCCGGGAGGCATCACCCGAGCCTGGGCGTAATAGACCTTGGCGGCACCAGTACCGGCATCAGGCTTGACGGTCAGGGTCGCGTTGAGCGCCTTCCCGGTGTCTTTCGGCTGCACGTTGATTTTGAACTGGCCGGCCGGTCCGGGTTCCACCCTGGCGGTGAAATCGCCGCTCGAAGAAGTGACCTCGACGTTCTTGAGCGTCACGCCTTTCCCGGCCTTGGCCAGGATCGTTTTCGGTTTGGCTTCCTCGCCCGCCTGCCAGAAAACGAACGCGGGCTGCAGCTCGAGCAACTGAGCGATGTTGGCTTTCAAGGTCAGAACCGTTGTCGGATTTTGTGGATCATCCGTCTCGACGGTGATCGTCTTCATCTGCACGCCGGTGCGATCGCCGATGTTGAAAGTCGCAGTGATCTCGCCTTTCTCGCCGGGGGCGACTTCGTTCTTTTGCAGCGCCGCCACCGTGCATCCGCAGGAAGTGCGAGGCGCGCCCTTAAAGTGGACCGCCGTATTGCCCTTGTTCTCGTACTTGAACACGCCCACGGCGCTGGGAGCGCCGAGCGCGGGATTCAATTCGACCGTGGTTTTTTCCCAAACCAGGGCCGCCGGCGCCGTGGCCGCGATCCAGAGAGAGACGACGCTGAGGAACAAAATTCTTTTGGCGTTCATGCCTGGAAGCAAAACGGCGAACGCTCACGGTGTCAAACTCCTGTAGCAGCCCCGAAAGCTCTCGGGGCTCGGGTGCTGGCATTAAGCGGCATCTTCTCTTACGTCGCCCGCAGGGCGACGGCTACAGGACGCAGCGAGATTAATTCAGCTGATAGACCTCGACGACGGCGACGCCGGTGGTCCCATTCGCGCCGCGAACAATCGCAGTGAACGAGCCGGGCGAAAAGGAAGTGACGATGGCCGCTTCGGCGTCGAGGGTCGGAGGGACGCCGGTGTTGATGATGGCGGTTTGCTGAGTCGTCCGCCAATTGTCGTTGAAACCGAGGACACTTCCCTGGGCATCGCGCAATTCGAGCGTCGGATTCGCCATCGCGCCCGGGACGGGAAGCGACGGGCCGATCGCGCGCACGATGACGTCGGCGGCAGATTCGCCGACGACGATGAGCCCGCCGATGAGGACGTTGTCATCGGTCTGGACGGCTGCGCGCGTGGAAATATTGGCAAGCTTCGAATCAGCGGCGGGATCGAGATCATAGACCTCGATAACGGCGGTGCCGGTGGTCTGGTTCGCGCCGCTCAGGACGGCCGTGTAAGAACCGGGGGCGAGGCTCATCAGAAGCGCGGGCTCGTTCGGGCTCGACGGCGGGATACCGCTGCCCACAATCTCCTGACTGTTGGCGTTTTGGCCCCAATTGTCGTTGAAGCCGATCGCCGCGCCGGAGGAGTCGTGGAGTGCGAGGGTGGGATCGAGCATCCTTCCCGGGAGCGGCAGCGAAGGCCCGACGCCACGGATGATGACTCGCTTCGCCTGCGTTCCGGTAACGATGAAACCGCCGATCAAAACATTTTCGTCTGTGCCGACGACGGCCCGCGTCGAGATATTTGCCAGGGTCGGCGCAGAGCCGGGGGTTGGCGTGGGCGTCGGTGTGGCTGAGCCGGTAACGATGTAATCAGCTTTCACACTCTGACCGCCAATCACGCTGACGTTCTTTTGATTGGTCGGCGCCGAGCCGCCACTGAAAGTGACGGTGTAACTTCCATTGCCTGGAACCGGCACGGAATAGCCGCCCGAGCTGGCGGTCACGGCATAACTGTTCGAATTCGAAACTGTGACGGTCACCCCGCCCACCCCTTCACCGGGATTATAAAAGCCGTTGCTGTTCAGATCGCGATAAACCACGCCCGTCACGAAAGGAAGCAACCCGCCGACACTGCCAAAATCCTGCGTCACCAATTGAGGGCCGACGTTTCCGTTGCTGCCCTGCACAACCCCGATTCCGACTTCGCGAAAGCCGGTGCTGTGAATGTTCTGCCGATGGCCCGGAGGCGATTGCATGCCGCCGGTCGCAGCCGAGCCACCCCAATCCACCTGGAACCCGGCGTGGCCGTACCAAACCGATTTTGAGTAGGCGTAAACATTTTCGCCGATTGACCAGCCGTTTGCCCCCGACGTGTAGCCCTGCAAGCGGGTCGAAAGCGAACCGTCCGGCCCGTTGTGTCCCTGATAGTTATGCTGCAGCATGTTCTGGCTGTGGGCGCGGGCGGCGGTCGTGAGGGTCGCATTCATCGAGAGCGGTGGCGCGGGCAGGATCAGGGCGAACTGCGCCTGCATCAGGACAAGATTCACGCCGAAGCTGGCATAAGCGTTGAGGACATTTTGGTCCGTCGTCGTGGCGAGCCGAAGGCCTTCGGCCACCGGATTAGCGCGCGCGCGATTGATCAGCTCGAGATAATATTGCTCTTCGTTCGTCGGCTGGCCGATCGAGTAAAGCTGGGCAGTCGGGGCCGTGGGAGAGCCAATCGAGAGAGCCGCAACGGTGACCACCGGCGGGGCCGGGGGCGGGGCGACAGGCGCATCCGTTTGGGCGCGTCCGACCGTAGCGACAAGGCAGGTAAGGACGCAAAAAAACTGGTGAATCCAGGTCTTGAAGGGTTTTCGGCGGGGGTTGAGTCCGTCCATCGCTCGTAAAGTAGCAGGTAAGGTGCCGCTGACGAGCGGCGACAGCGCGCCTTCGTGCTGCTGGGAGAGCGACCTTGCTTCTCTCCGGCGCGAGGGCGTGCCGGCGCCAGTTCGTAGCCTATCCGGCGGAGGACCCGCGGTTACCGGAGATCGTTAAATCTCGACCAAGGCTACGCCACGTTGTCCAGGAACGGTGCGCACGTGTTCCAGCGGAGGAATCCCAAAAAATGGGGAACGG
Source organism: Chthoniobacterales bacterium (assembly GCA_035630155.1). Classification (GTDB taxonomy): domain Bacteria; phylum Verrucomicrobiota; class Verrucomicrobiia; order Chthoniobacterales; family UBA10450; genus AV80. The sequence goes on along the minus strand of DASQLH010000293.1, from coordinate 2,923 downwards.
CGGCAACTCATTGCAGGAAGTAAATCTCGACCACGCCAATGCCGGTTGTCTCCGGTTTGCCTCGCACCTGCACGGTGTATTGCCCGGGTGGAAGCGTCGCTACGATGGCTGCCTCTCGTGAATCGCCCGGTTGGAGGCCAGTGGCTTCCAGCTCCATCTTCTGATCGCTTTGCCAGTCATCATTCTCTCGTACGATCGCGCCGTTCACGTCCCGGAGTTGAAGGGTCGTGTCAGGCAGCGCGTTATTGATCCCAAACGCGCCCAGTGATGGCCCTGTCGCACGGACCACCGCCCTCGCATCTCCCTGCTGAGTAATGAAGCCCGCGATCATCAGTTGATCGCCCGGTTGGATTAACCCTCGAGTTGCGACGTTGGCCAGCCTGGCCGCGGACTCTGGGCTGAGATCGTAGGCATCCACGACGCCGGTGCCGGTGGTATTCACCAAACCGCGCACCACCGCGGTGTAACTGCCCGGAGGCAGCCTCACGATGACGGCGGACTCCAAATCGTTGCTCGGCGCCAGCCCGCTTTGGCTGATCTCTGCGACCTGGTTGCTCGTAATGTAGCCTCCTAACTGAGTGACTTTCCAATCGTCGTTTACGGCGACCTTCGTATTGTTTGCATCAAGAATCTCCAGGGTCGGATTCGCCAGCGCGTCAGTTATTCCAAATTGAGTGAGGAAGGGACCGAGCGCGCGCACAATGATTTTCTTGCTCGAGGAAAACGTGCCTTGCACGATGAAGCCCTCGATCAACACGTTATCATCCGTGCCGACTGGGAGCCGGGTCGAGACGTTGGCGACTAGACCAGGGGTCGGCGTCGGCATCGGTGTTGGTGTCGGCGTGGGTGTTGGAGCGGGACCAGGCACAACTGAGCTCGCCCTCGAAAACTCGGAAGTGTTGCCGGCCGGATCGGTCGCCGTGGCGGTGATGTATTGGCCACTCGCGTTGCTATCGAGCGGGAAGCTGAAAGTCGTGTGGCCTTGCTGGTCCGTTTGCACGTACAAAAAGCCGATATGAGTTTGACCTTCCCCGAAGCCAGATGGATCGACCGCGGCATTGCGATAAAAGTCGATGTTGTAACCGGTGTTGGGGGCACTATTGAGCAAGCCTTGCACGGCCAGGGTGCTGCCGGAGCCGGTGATACTAGTGAAGACCGGATAATTCTGCAGGCGGTTGGCGCCGGTATCCGCGTCGAGAGAATCGTTGGCGGTGACACCAAAGCCGTCTTCAGTTCCGCTCTGTAGATCGATGCCCAGTCCGTTGTTGCTGAAGATCGAATTACCGGTGATGTCGTTGCCATGGCTGTTGCCGATGCCGAGGAAAACGCCGCTCATGGAATTGAAGGCGATCGTGTTGCCTGCGCCGGCAGTGCCCCCAACCACTGTGTCCGAGGCAGGGGGAACGATGGCAATGCCAAAAGTGTTTCCGAGCGGGCCGCCCGAGGCATCCGTCCCGATGCGGTTGCCCTCTACCCGATTGTCGGTGCTTCCAGACCCCAATATATATACACCGGTATTGTTGCCCGAAAGCAGATTGCCCTCGCCGGCAACGGTGCCGCCGACGAAGTTCCCGGAAGCATCGACGATTAGGACTCCAGCCAAGCCATTGCCGAGATCAGCGTGCCCGGCGGCGTCGGTGCCGATGAAGTTGCCCAGGACGCTGTTATTCTCTCCGTCATGAATGTAGACACCATTGTCGCCGTTGCCTGAAATAACATTGCGTTCCGCGGATGTCGGGCCTCCCACGGTATTGTGGGACGCATGATTTATGAGCACGCCGCTGTTCTCATTCCCCAAGGCGGCAGTGCCGGGGGCGTTGGTCCCGATCAGATTGCCTCGGATATTGTTGAAGACCGCGAAGGTTCCGCCGTTGATCTCGATCCCAAACTTACTATTTCCCGAGATAAGATTCCCCGAGCCCGCCTGCGTGCTGCCGATCGAGTTGCCTGCAGAGAGAATGAGGATGCCACCCGCATCGTTAGGCAAAGCAGCCGTGCCATTCTTATCAGTCCCGATGTAGTTGCCGTAGATCACGTTCTGCCCACCGGTCAAGTTCACCGAAACACCGAGCCCGGCGGTGCTGCCGGAGATTACATTCCGGCTTGCCGGGGCGGTGCCGCCGACTTGGTTGGTGAAGGTGGAAATCGTCACGCCACTGCCGTTGCCTAGCGCAATAGTTCCGCCCGAATCAGTCCCGATGAAGTTGCCCACTATAGCGTTGCTAGTCGCTTCCGTTGCCGCCGGGCTGGGCGGGTCCTCAATAATAATGGCTTCGTTAGGACAACGGTTTATGACCAGTCCGCGCACAACGCAGCGGGAGGCCCGAATAACGAGTCCCGCCATGATATTACCGGCGGATTCGCCATCCAACTGGATGCGCAACACGGCATTGTTTCCGACGTCCAGCGTATTGGTTGAGGCCCCAGGTTGGCTGTAGCCGTTGATCGTTACCGGATCGGTCAGAGCCGGCAACAACGTAGCCGGCAGGAATGTCTTCACTCCGCTGCCGGGGATACTGAAGTGGATCAGGTCGGGGCCGGGTTTCGCATTGGCCGCGTTGATCGCTTCCCGCAAAGTGCAGTTAGCGTCGCAGACTCCGTTGCCGGCGTCGTGCGTCTCCGTGACGACGAAGGTTTGCGCCTCCAGGGAGACCGCCATGTCCACCAGGACTGGATTACCTCCGACAGCCCCGACCAGCGTCGCTGCGCCGGTGGTGAGATTGATGGTGTAAAGGCCGGTAGTGCCGCTGACCCTCAGGGTGGCATAGCCCGTGTTGCCCCCGGACGCCGATGCGATATCGAAACCGACCAGGAAGCCCGGGTCCACACCCAGCGGGCCTTTCGTCTGTAGCGCTCCGGTCTCGGGAGGGTCCTGCGTGGCCAGGATATTTAGCGCGGAATCGATCGTATAGAGCGTTGTCAT
>DASQLH010000292.1:0-2144 GCA_035630155.1 Chthoniobacterales bacterium | reverse complement strand
ACGGAAATGAATGCCGGCTCCGATCCGGCGAACATGAGCCTTCAGGCCGACAAGTCGGAGGACGGGTCCTGGGTGCTCAATGGCGAAAAACTTTGGTGCACGAATTTGATCAAGGCCGGCGTGCTTGTGGTCATGGCCAAGACGCCGCCGAAGATGGTCAACGGCAAGGAGCGCAAGCAGATCAGCGCGTTCATCGTCGATGTCGATTCGCCGGGGCTCGAGATCACATATCGCTGCCACTTCATGGGCCTGCGCGCGCTTTATAACGGGATCGTGAAATTCACGAATGTGCGCGTGCCGCGCGAGAACCTGATCGCGAAGGAAGGGCAGGGGTTGAAGGTCGCGCTGACGACTTTGAACACTGGCCGCCTCACGATCCCGGCCGCGTGCGTCGGCCTGTCGAAGCGGCTCGTGGAGATCTGCCGGAAATGGGCCGGCGAGCGCATCCAGTGGGGCGCGCCCATTGGCCAGCATTCAGCCATCGCCGGAAAAATCGCGGAGATGGCGGCAAACACGTTTGCGATGGAAGCGATCACGTTTCACACCTCGGCCCTGGTCGATCGCAAGGCAGGCGATCTGCGCATCGAAACCGCCATGTGCAAAATGTGGTGCACGGAGATGACTTGGAAAATCGCCGACGAGGCGATGCAGGTGCGCGGCGGGCGCGGTTATGAAACCGCGCAATCGCTGGCCGGCCGTGGCGAAGAACCGATCGCGGTGGAGCGTTTCCTGCGGGATTGCCGCATCAATCTCATCTTCGAAGGCTCGAGCGAAATCATGCGCCTCTTCATTGCGCGCGAAGCGCTCGATCCGCATCTCAAAGTCGGCGGCGCCATCTTCAATACGACGTTGCCCATGGCGACGCGGATCAAGGCGATGTTCAGCTCCGGCTCTTTTTACACGCGCTGGTATCCGAAACAATGGTTCGGCGGCAACCCGGGGAATCTCGACCATTTGCATGCCGACCTGCGCGACCATGTGAATTATGGCGCCTCCACCAGCAAGAAACTCGCGCGGGGTCTCTTCCACGCCATGATGCGTTTCGGGCCGAAACTCGATCGCGAGCAGCTTTTGCTCTCCCGTTTCGTCGGCGTGGCGACTGAGCTTTTTGCCATGAGCGCCACCTGCGCCTTCGCGCAATCGAAGATCGACAGGGGCGAACCGGCTGCCGAAATCCTGTCGCTGACGCGTTATTTTTGCCGCTCCGCGCGGGCCCGGATCGCGCATCATTTCGCCGGGACAAGCGATAACGCGGACAAGGCCGGTTACGACCTCACCCAAGAGCTTCTCGCCGGGAAACACGAGGATCTGCGCCGCGGCATTGTTTAAAACAGCCTAACGAGGGCTGTGCGGCGGCGCGGCTTGGCATTTCGGCTGCTAAAGCAAAGGGGGTGACCCCTTTAATCTTCCTTGGCCTCGCCCTCCTTTGCGGGCTGATCGCCCGTATTTTGCTCGTCACCTCTGCTTTTGGAATCAGCAAGAAATGGGGATTCGGAGTGTTTTTGCCCTTTGGGCCCATGTTCTTCCGGATGCGATACCCGGACGAAGTGCGCCGGGCCAGGATGTTCCAGCTCGCCACCCTCCCGTGCATCTTTATTTACGTTATGGTTTCGCCGGAACTGATCCCGAGCACGCAGGTCGGCCTGACTCGCATCGGGCCACCTGGAAAGCAAAAGTACGCTCTGGTGGCGGGCAGCCACACCTTTACTTTTGGCGGCTATGCCTCGGAACCGGCGTCCAGAAAATCTCTCACGGAACGTCTCCAGGCCAACGTCAATGAATTCGAGCGGCTGCGGGTTTGGAGCGAAAAACTGCGTCTGCGCAAGCGCGATCTTTTGAACAGCGACGAAGAAGGCGCTGTCGCCTACAACCGCGACGCCACCGATTACAACGCGGCGCTCGATAAGGCCAACTCCGAGAAGTTTGCCCTGGCCATGCTGAGCAAGTAGCACAGGCATCTTGCCTGTGGGGCCAACGGGGCGTCTCGCCCGTTGTTTGTGATTTTTACATCCGGCAAGATGCCTGATGTCCCCACAGGCATGATGCCTGTGCCACGGAGTTTGACCTACTCCAGCCTCCCAGCTAACCTCAGCGGATGAGTATGCCGCCCGTGCTCACGGAAGCGGCCCGCACATCATCGCGGA
>DASQLH010000291.1:0-4334 GCA_035630155.1 Chthoniobacterales bacterium | reverse complement strand
ATTCCGGCCGCCATCGCGCTGGACCGTTCGGTCTTTCACGGATCGCGTTTGGTCGGGCCCTCGCTCGCTGGTTTGTTCGTGGCGTGGTGGGGCGCCGCCTCGGCCTTTTTCTGTAACGCGGTCTCCTTTGTCGCTCTGATTATCTCGATGCTGTTGCTCCCACCGCGCGCCACGGGGACGGCGGAGGAAGAAGAACAGCGGCGCAGCGGATTTATGGAGGGCTTCCGCTACGTGCGCCGCGACCGCACGATCCTCTCAATGATCATGCTCATCGCCCTCACGACGATCTTTGTGTTCCCGGTCATCTCGGTCATGCTGCCGCTTTACGTGCGCAACGTTCTCCTCCTCGGCCCGGAAAGTATGGGCTGGCTGATGGCCATTTCCGGAAGCGGCTCGGTCCTCGGATCGCTCGGGCTCCTCAGCGTCGCGCGCCATCTCCGCCTTAAATTCATGACCGGCGCGGCCCTGCTGGTAGCCGTCGCGCTGTTCCTTCTGTCGCGCTCCAACGGCTTTTTGCTTACGGCCTGCTGCCTGGGGGTGCTGGCGCTGGCGCTTTCGCTCAACTTCGGTCTCGCCGGCACCATCGTGCAGGAACGTTCGCCCGATCCGCTCCGCGGCCGCATCTCCGCCATTTTTGGCCTGAGCTTTTTCGGCTTAATGCCGCTGGCCGGCCTCATCATCACCGGCCTCTCTGATTTGATTGGAATGAGAATGGCGCTGGCCGTGGCGGCGGTGCTGTTCGCCATTGGATCCGTGGCGGTGTTGACGGCCGCCGGCCGAACGGTGTGCGAATGCCCTGAGACACCCGTGCCTGAACCAGAACCAACCCCGGCGCCTGCGCCAGTCGCGTAAACCATGTTGTTCGTTAAGCGTGTCATCCCGAGCCGCCTGTTGGTAGGGACGGCGCGCTGCGCCGTCCGCCGAGGGACGTGGAAACCCCGGACGGCGCGGCGCGCCGTCCCCACCATTTAAGTCACCGCTGCATGATCTCCTTCTCCACCTGCTGGAACTCCGGGCGTCACACGGCTGGCGACGATATGCTGCGCGAGATCAAGGATCTTGGCTTCAATCGCGTCGAGCTTGGTCACGGCATCCGCATCTCGCTCATGCCGGGTATCCAGAAAATGTTTGAAGCGGGCGAGGTGGAATTCACCAGCCTGCACAATTTCTGTCCGCTCCCGGTCGAGATCATGAAGGCCTCGCCCGATTGCTACAAAATCTCCGCCGCCTACTCGAAGGAACGCGAACGCGCCATCAAACACACCTTTCAGACCATCGACTTCGCGGCGCGGCTCGGCGCGCCTTTCGTGGTTCTCCATTGCGGCGAAGTCGAGATGAACCCGATCACCGACGAGCTGATCGCGCTGGCGAAAAAAGGCGAAATGTTTTCGCGCGAATATGTCCGCAGGAAAGTGAAAGCCGTGCAGACCCGCGAAGCGGCCGCGCCGCCCTATCTCGAGCGCGTGAAGGATTCGCTCAAGCGCATCGCCGAATATGCCGCGACGAAAAATATCCGGCTCGGCGTGGAGGGCCGCCGCGGCTACGAAGAAATCCCGAGCGAACGCGAGCTCCCCGCCTTACTCGACGAACTGAACTCACCGCAATTCGGTTACTGGCATGACTTGGGACACATCCAGATCAAAGAAAATCTTGGCTTCGTGAATCACGCGGAGTGGCTCCGCGCCATCGGGCCGCGCGCTCTCGGCTGCCACCTCCAGGACTGCAAATGGCCGGCCCAGGACCACCAGGCGCCTTTCACCGGCATGGTCGATCTGGAGAAACTTGTTCCGCTCCTTCCGCCGAACTGCTTATTTGTTTGGGAAATGAGCCCACGCAGAACCGCCGAGGAAATCCGTCAGTCCGTCGTGCGCTGGAAAGAACGGTTCGGCGAATGAAGAAAACCATCCTCACCATTGTCCAGCTCGCCGTCACCGGTGGACTTCTCTACTGGGTTTTTCACGACCCGGCCGTGCGCGCCGCCATGGCCGTCGCGATCCGCGATGCGGATTACCGATGGATCGCCGCCGCCATCATTGCTTATATCATTGTCGAGCTCGCCGCTGTGGTCCGCTGGCAGATCCTCCTCCGGGTCCAGGGGATCAACCTCACCAACCTTCGCGTCTCCGCCCTTTTCATTATCGGAATGTTCTACAACCAGTTTCTCCCTGGCGGAACCGGCGGCGACATCGTCAAGACTTACCTCCTCTGGAAAGAGACTCCGGACAAAAAGCCGGGAGGGCTGCTCGCGGTCCTGTTCGATCGCATGATCGGCCTGATCGCGCTGATCATTATTACCGGCGTTCTGATTTTTCTCCGCTACGATTGGCTGACCAGCACGAAAGAGACCGCCCCCTATGTCTGGCTTGTGCTCGCGATCTTCGGATCTTCCGTCCTGTTTGTCGGGACCACCTTTCTCATCAGCACCTTCAATCTTCTGGGCAAACTGCCGCATCGTTTTCCTGGCCGGGAAAAGCTGATTGAAATCTCGGCGGCGTATCATCTTTACGCGCGGCATTGGCGCGCCACCGCGGCCGCTTTTGCGGCCTCAATCGTCTGCCATCTCGGAACGTTCGCGACATTTCTTTGCGTCGCCTACGCCTTTCGGGCCAGCATCGCCCCGGTCGATTTTTTCGCCATCATGCCGGTCGAGCGCACGATTTCATCGCTGCCGATCAGCTTCGCCGGGGTAGGAACGCGCGAGTACATCCTTCAAGTCATGTTGTCGAACCTGTGCGCTGTTCCGGCCGGCGCCCCTGCCGATTACTGGTTCGCCGCCGCGAGACTGATCGGCATGACCGGTTTCATCGTTATCCTGCTCTGCTGTCTGCCCGGCGGCATTGTTTACCTCTTCTACAAGCCGAGCGGCGCCACCGGCCACGTCAGGATGCGCGACATGAAAGAGGAGTTCGCCACCCTCGAGCATGAAATCGCCGAGGAAGAAAAGTAGATCTCATTCGGAGGGACGTGCTTCCGCGCGTCCCAAGTCTTCGAGAGAGCGTCGCCGCAAAGAGGACGTGCGGAAGCACCTCCCTCAAAAACCACCCTTGCGCGCCCCACAGGGACGCGGCTACAGAAGACCATTCGTCGCGGTCACTTTCGCCATGACCGTTGACGGAAAAATAACGACGAAGACTTTCTCGCCCGTCGATTTCACCTCACGCGAAGACAAGACGCATCTCTTTCGGCAGCGGTCATTGGGCGATGCGGTCTTGATCGGCCACAGCACCCTCAAGCACGACAACGTCCGCCTCGGCCTGCCCGATCCAAAAATGCGGGAGGCCCGGATCGCCCGCGGCCAGACTCCGTACCCGCTGCGTGTCATTATCTCGAATGAAGGCCGAATTGATTCGTCGCTGAAACTCTTTCAAACCGACATCTCCCCGATCGTGATCTTTTCCACCACGCGAATGCCCGCGCGTTATCAGAAAGAGTTACGCGAAAAAGCGACGCTGCATCTGAGCGACGATCGCGCGGTCGATCTCGCCTGGATGCTGCAACAGCTGCGGCGAGATTACGGTGTCCGGTCGGTCGCGTGCGAAGGCGGCGCCACCCTTTTCCGCGCTCTCCTCGAGGAGGATTTGGTGGATCAACTGAATCTCACGATCGCCCCCTTCCTGTTCGGCGGCGCCAACGCCCCGACCTTGACCGGCCTGAGCAAAGAATTTCTCCCGCGCGCCGTTCGCTGTTCGCTCACCGAAATGCGCACGGTGGGTGAGGAATGCTTCCTGACCTACAAGATCAAACATCGCCGCAAATAGCGCCCCCAAGGAACGGCGCTTTGTAATCGCCGACCCAACCAAAGGCGATTGTTTCAATCGCCTCTAACTAGCGGCGGTCCAAGACCGCCGTATGAAAGGCGGGCGGTTTGGAAAGCGCCCCTCCTTGAAGCTAAAGAAGCGGCGGATCGGTTTTGGCAGGCCGCGGCCGCCGCACCAGTTCACCACCGCAATTCGGACAGACCGCAGCCATCGCCCCGGTGCACGCCGCGCAGAACGTGCACTCGTAAACGCAAATGAACGCCTCACCGCCCGCTTCGAGTTTACGTCCGCATTTTTCGCAGACCTGCTTCATCTCCAAGGCCATCGTTACCTTTCCATTCGTTGCACAGCTTCAGGGTGAGTTTATTCTCCCGGGCGGATTGGCGCGAGCATTTCCGTCCCGATGCACACCGGCAATTCCATTATCATGCACGCGCCGAAGATGGCGATCTTTGAAACGGCGGCCAATCTCGAGCTGTGGCCCAAAATCCTCCCGCACTATCGTTACATCCGTTACCTCGAGCGCGGACCCGACCGCAACCTCGTCATCATGGCCGCGGTCCGTTCGGGGATTCC
>DASQLH010000290.1:0-11073 GCA_035630155.1 Chthoniobacterales bacterium | reverse complement strand
CCAAGGGCAGATGCGGATCGAACTACAGCCCGCTCCTGGCTCAACGCCATAAGCCGCCGCTTCGGGGATCGCGCACCTGCCCTGTTCTGCACGAACAAGATCACAATTCCAAGATACAAGCCGCTTCGCTGTGCGAAGCGTGGGAGAAATCGTGGCCGCAACCCGCGTCGCCCACAGGGCGACGGCTACAGAAGAGCGCGCATTGGAGACGGCACGCCCTCGTGCCGTTGCTGTGCAGCGATGCCAGCCCACCGGCCTGAGGGCAGGCCGGCTCCAAGTTTCTTGCAAATTCTACAAAACTTTCTGAATCCAATCTTCCCCTTCCCTGCATCTCATCTGGGAAACCGCGAGTATGCAGACGCTTTTCCAGGATCTCCGCTACGGCGCGCGCCAGCTTCTCAAGCGCCCCGGCTTTACTTTCCTTGCCATCGTTTCCATGGCGCTCGGCATCGGCGCCAACACCGCGATCTTCAGTTTGGTCGATACCGTGGTCTTCCGGCCTTTGCCGGTAAAGAACCCTTCCGAGCTCCAGGAGCTCTACGGCACCCTGAATAATGGCGCCGACATCTCGATCCAGTCGTATCTCAACTACAAGGAATATCGCGACCGCAACCAGGTCTTCTCCGGCGTGATCGCCTATCGGGTCACCGTGGCCAGCCTGAGCCACAACGGAAACAATGAGCGCGTCTGGGGCATGCTCGCGTCCGGAAATTATTTCGACGTGCTCGGCGTTCCGCCGTTTCTCGGGCGCGGTTTCCTGCCGGAAGAGGACCAGACACCGAAGTCGCATCCCGTGACCGTGCTCAGTTACGGCTGCTGGCAGAAACGATTCGGTTCCGACCCATCCATCATTGGCAAGACCGTCTCCTTTAACAATGTAGTCTTCACGGTCGTCGGTGTAGCGCCCAAGGGATTTGTCGGAACGGAGGTCGCGTATTCCCCCGAAATGTGGGTGCCGATGATGATGGCCCCGGTGATTGAACCCGGCAGCAACTGGCTCGAGAGCCGCACCGGCGATAATCTTTTCGTCGTCGGCCGGCTCAAGCCCGGCATCACGAAAGCGCAGGCCGAAGCGTCGCTCCAGGCCTTGACGAAAGATTTGGGCAAGGAATTTCCGGCCGAGAACGCGGGGCGCGGCCTGACCTTAATCCCGCCCGGACTGTTCATCCCCGATATCCGCAATTCTGTCTTCGCTTTCGCGGCGGTGCTTACCGCGGTGGGCGCGCTGGTCCTGCTCCTGGCCTGCGTAAATCTCGCCAACCTGTTGCTGGCCCGCGCGACGGAACGCCGCAAAGAAATCGCCATCCGCCTCGCAGTCGGCGCGAGCCGGGGTCGGCTGATCAGGCAACTGTTGACCGAAAGCGCGCTGCTGTCACTGATCGGCGGCGCGTTCGGAGTCCTGCTCGCGGCGTGGATCAATCGCCTTGTTACCACGATCAAACTACCGACCGACTTCGCGCTGATCTTCGATCTGCGCATCGATTGGCGCGTCCTCACTTTCACGCTCGTGCTCTCCCTCCTGACGGGTCTCGTGTTCAGTTTGTTGCCGGCGTTGCAATCCTCCAAACCGGAGCTGGTCCCCGCGTTAAAGGACGAATCCGCCATGGGCGGTTTTCGCCGCTCGCGTCTGCGCAACACTCTGGTCATCGCCCAAGTCGCTCTCTCCCTCGTGTTGCTGGTGAGCGCGGGACTCATCGTGCGCAGCTTGCAGGAAGCGCAACGAATGCGGCCCGGTTTCAACCCGGAAAACGCCGTGGCCCTTTCCTTCGACGTCGGCCTGCAGGGATACGACGAGGCGAAAGGCCGCGCGTTTCACAGACAGGTCCTCGAGCGCGTCCGGGCGCTACCCGGCATCGAGTCCGCCGCGCTTACGGACAACATTCCTCTTAGCCTCAACTACAATAGCACCACGATTTACATCGAGGGCCAGCCGGTCCTGAGCAACAGCCAAATGCCGCTGGCCATTCCCACCTCGGTTAGCCCGGCCTATTTCCAGACCATGGGGATCCCGTTGCGCGGACGCGATTTCACCGAGCAGGAAGAGAAACTCGAACATCGTGTGGCCATCGTGAACGAAACTTTTGCGCGCAAATTTTTCCCCGGACAGGAAGCGATCGGCAAACGCTTCAACTTCAGCGGACCCGACAAGCCGTTCTGGGAAATCATCGGGGTTTGCGCCGACGGGAAATACAACAGCCTCGGCGAAGATCCGAAGTCCGCGCTTTTCCGCCCGCAGCTGCGCGACTACAGCACGTCCGTTAGCCTGGTCGCCCGGACCCGGAGCGACCCACGGACTGCGCTAAGCGCGATGCAACACGAAATGCGCAGCCTCGATGCAACCCTGCCGCTTTATGAAGTGAAGACGTTGACGGAGCACATGAAGGTGCCGCTCTTTCCGGCGCGGATGGCGGCGGGCGCGCTCGGAAGTTTCGGCATCCTCGCGCTGGTCCTGGCGGCGGTCGGCATTTATGGCGTAATGTCATACGTGGTCGCCGGCCGGACGCGTGAAATCGGATTGCGCATGGCCCTCGGCGCGCAGACCGGCAATGTGAGCCGCTTGATTTTGCGGCAAGGCATGACGCTTGCGCTAATCGGCTCGGTCATCGGGCTGGCGATTGCGTTTGTTGCGACTCGCTTGCTCAAGAGCGTGCTTTACGGCGTCGACGCCATGGATCCGGTGACGTTTATCGGAGTCACCTTCCTGCTCGGGACCGTGGCTCTGCTGGCCTGCTGGATCCCCGCCCGCCGCGCCAGCCGCGTCGATCCGATGATCGCGCTCCGCGCGGAATAATTTTATAACCCGCGCGCTAATTCGCCCGCGCGTTCCTGCAAGAGCTCGCCGGCGCGCGCGATTGATTCCTCCTGCGTAACAGGCTCTCGCGCGAGAACAAAAAGGCCATCGAATAAATCCCGCACGTCCGCCGATTCGCTGCTGGCCCCCACAATCGCGAACACGCGCTTGCCCGATTCGCGCGCCAGCCGTGCCACTCCGGCGGGCACTTTTCCTTCGAGGGTTTGCTCATCGAGCCGTCCTTCGCCGGTGATCACCACGTCGGCCCGATCGATCGCCGCTTTCAGGCCCACGAACTCTGCCACCACATCAAAACCGGGGCGGACGCTCGCGCCACAAAAACTCATCAACCCGAAGCCCAGTCCTCCCGCGGCGCCCGCGCCGGGCGTTTCCCGAAAATCGCAGCCCAGCTCGCGCACAACGACATTGGCCAGACGCGCCAAGGCGCGTTCGAGAACTTCAAGCTGTTCCGGCGTTCCACCTTTTTGCCGACCAAAAGTTCGGGTTGCGCCGCGTTCGCCAAGCAAAGGATTTCGAACGTCCACCGCAGCGATCACTTTTGGGACCGCGCTATGAACTCCTTCATAAACATGACGGCTTAAAGCCGTCATGTTTCGCGTCGCTTCGTTCGGAACAATTCGCGTCAATTTCAGTAAGCCACTTGGATGTTCCAACTCCGATTCATTGGCAACGAACTGGAATCCCAGTGCGCGCGCCATTCCGAGCCCACCATCGTTCGTTGCGCTACCTCCAAGTCCGATTAGGATTTCCTTCGGTCCGCGCCTGACGGCATCCTGCATCATCTCGCCGACGCCGTAGGTATTCGCGCGAAGCAAATCACGCTCGTTCGGATCGATCCGCCACATACCTGCCGCTTCGCTCATCTCCATCACTGCCGTTGCGCGGTCGCGCAGCCAGACATAGCGCGCCTCGATCGGACGCCCGAGCGCATCATGCGCCGCGCAGGTTACCCATTCCCCCCCGCACGCTTCCCGAATCACCTCGACTGTCCCCTCGCCTCCGTCCGCCACCGGCATCAGCTCGATCACCGCATCAGGCAAGACATCGCGCAGGCCGGACGCGATGTATTCCGCCACTTCGCGTGCGCTCAGCGAGCCTTTGAATTTATCCGGCGCGATTAAGATGTGCATTTGTAGGGCGTCTGTGTCAGACGCCAGAATCTCGGCGGCGTTTCACAGAAACGCCCTACAAAAATTACGCTCTTAATTTCCGCTCTAAAATCTCCCCCACCAGAGCGGGGTTCGCGGTCCCTTTCGACAGCTTCATCACCTGTCCCTTGAGAAAATTCAGGGAAGCCGCATTGCCCGCTTGGAAATCAGCCACCGGCTTGGGATTCGCCGCGATGACCTGATCGCAGAGCGCCTCGATCGCGCCGGTATCGCTCAATTGCTCAATCCCCTTTTCTTTCACGATGGCTGCCGCGGTTTTTCCGCTCCCGAACATTTCCGCGAAAACATCCTTCGCCTGTTTCCCGCTAATCGTGCCGGCCTCGACCAGATTCACCAGCTCCTGGAGTGCTCCCGGCGGCACCGGGCATTCGCCGATCGAGCGTCCACCAATCGCGAGCGCGCTCTGTAGATCGTTCAAGATCCAGTTCGCGACGCTTTTCGGTTTCCGCGCCCCTTTCGCCGCCGTCTCAAAATAACTGGCCAGCGCCAGATCGTTCGCCAGAACCCCCGCATCGTAGGCGCTCACGCCGTATTGCTCTATGAAACGCGCCCGCTTTGCCCGCGGCAGTTCCGGCAGCCGCGACTTCGCCTCCCTCGCCAACGATTCCGTCCGCACCGGGACCAAATCGGGATCGGGAAAATAACGGTAATCGTGCGCGAACTCCTTTGTCCGCATCAGAAACGTCTCGCCCGTTTCGTCATCCCATCCGCGCGTTTCCTGTTCGAGTGCTTCGCCGCGCTCGAGCGCCTCTGTTTGCCGGCGGACTTCGTAAGCCAGGGCCCGCCGCACACCGCTGATCGAGTTCATGTTCTTGATCTCGATCTTGGCGCCGAGCTCTTGTTGGCCCTCGGGCCGCACTGAAATATTGCAGTCGCAGCGCAACTGCCCCTTTTCCATATCGGCAAAACTGACGTTGCCGTAGATCAGGATCTGCTTCAGCGCGGTCAGGAAAGCGAAGGCCTCCTCCGGCGAATTGATCTCCGGCTCGGTCACGATCTCCATGAGCGGCGTGCCGGCGCGGTTGAAATCGATCCCGGTGCTGCTTTCGAGGTGAAAACTGCGGGCCACATCTTCTTCAAGATGAATCCGAACGAGCGGCACTTCCTTGTCCGGAGTCGCAATGTTTTTTTGCGCGTCTTTCGGATAGGCGAGGTCGTGCAACGGGACGCGCCCGTTCGCGCAAAGCGGCCGGGCGTATTGCGTGATCTGATAATTCTTCGGCATGTCCGGATAGAAATAATTCTTCCGGTCGAAATGCGACACTGGCGCGATCTCGCAATCGAGCATCAATCCCGTGAGGATCGTGAGCCGCAACGCTTCTGTATTCATTACCGGCAGCGCGCCGGGCAACCCGAGACAGGTCGGACACGTATGCGAGTTAGGCGCCGCCCCGAATTCTACCGGGCAGGCGCAGAACATCTTCGAGCGTGTCCGGAGCTGCGCGTGGACCTCGAGGCCGATGGAGATCAGCATTGCAGATTTCAGATTGCAGATCGCAGATTGAAAGCCGCTGACTTTCGCGAGCTCACCATAATCGCGACGAGTTCATTGGCTTCGACGAGAAGAGATTCAACGCGTTTGGGTGATAGAAGTTTTGATCCTTCGATCAGCTCAAGCCACAGCAGCGTTTCATCAACCTCTTCCAGGACGACACCGATTTTGGCGACGAACTCGGCTTTAGACCGCGCGCGACAGGTTGCACGGTAATTTGCCGCAACCGATGTCCCGCTGCGAACAATCTGACTTCCAACCGCTCGACCTGCAATCGTATTTGGCAAGGCGGTTACCAGTTTTAAGATGCGTAATGCAAACTGCTTTGTGCGATTTTTGAGTTCTGTGGAGTTCATAGCCCACAATCTGCAATCTGAAATCTGCAATCTTCAATCCTTTTCCTTCGCCGCATACTCCAGCGCCTTCTTTAAATCGAACGCCTTCACCCGCTCGACCAAGGTCGGATCGTTCGCGGCTTCGAGAAGGCGGGGATGATTCAGCAATTCCAGGATCCGGCCCTGCGAAATGAGATCGGCAATCTCAGGGTCGTTCCGGAGCGCGGCGATCTTCGGATGCTGGCTCAGCTCGACGGCGCCCGGGAACGAGAGGAAGCGTTGTGCGCTCTCCGGGTTAGCGGCGACCGTTCCGACATCGTGCAAAGTCTGGTAAACGGAATCCGGCGTGACGTCGGTTTTCTTGATGACATTGCCGACCGTGCCTAACTCGACGGAGTTCTTCAGACGCGCGACGAAAGCCGCGACGGAATCGGCGTCGAGATTGCGCAGCGGAGCAGGATCCTCCAGCCGCGGATTTAAGGAGCGAGCCGACGGACCTCTCGAAACATCGACTGGCGGACGCGCCTGCACCTGCGCCTCGGCGATGGAGCCGATGGATCGGATTCCCACGAGGATGAGCCAGAGAAAAAATGCGCCGAAGCAAAGGCCAACCAGCGCGCCGCTCAGCCCGTAAGCCAATCGCACCGTGCCGGAACTTTGCTGGGCGGTCCGTTTGAAGAGAATCGAGCCCAGACTCGCGATGACGCCGTAAACGATCATGGCCAGCACCGCCCCGCCAATCATCGAGATGATGAAGTCCGGCCATTTCAAGATGGGCCGAAGGAGCGGGACCAGCAATCCGCCGCCGAACCAGGCGGCGGCGTAGGCGGCAATGATCCCGGCGCCGCGCATCAGTTGCCGCAGGATGCCGAGACGCCAGCCCCGGATCATCTCCAACAAGAGCAGCACGACCGCGAAGGAGAGGAAGACGGTTTGCCAGACTGGAGAGCCGTTCGTCATAATTTCAGATTTCAGATTGCAGATTGCAGATTGTCGGTCGGCCCGCATATCCCGAGCAGCCAATACGCCAGTCCAATCTGCAATCTGAAATCTTCAATCTGCAATGGCTTTCTGCCGCAAAGCATGATCGCACAAAACCAGCGCGGCCATCGCTTCCACGATTGGCACGGCGCGCGGCAGGACGCAGGGATCGTGGCGGCCCCGCGCGGCCAGGGTCGTTTCCTCATGCGACGCGGTCACCGTTTTTTGCTCGCGGGCAATCGTTGAGGTCGGCTTAAAGGCGACGCGAAAGAAAATGTCTTCGCCATTCGTGATGCCGCCTTGCACGCCGCCGGAATTGTTTGTGGTGGTGCGGACTTTTCCATCGCGCAACTCAAACGCGTCGTTGTGCTCGGAGCCTTTCATCCGCGTCGAGGCGAAACCGGAACCGATCTCGAAACCTTTCGAAGCCGGCAGGCTCAACATTGCCTTGGCCAGGTCGGCTTCCAACTTGTCAAAAACTGGCTCGCCCAGTCCCCCGGGCAGTCCCCGAATGACGCACTCGATGACGCCGCCAACTGAATCGCCATCGGCGCGCGCTTTCTCGATCGCCTCGACCATTTTCTCCGCGGCCGTCGCATCGGGACAACGCACTGCATTTGCTTCCACCTGTTCCCGAGTGACGGCCTTGCGATCAATCGACGCCGACACGTCATATACGTGAGTCACGTATGTGATAAGCTCGAAGCCGGGGGCAAAAAAAGTGCCCAGGACTTTTCGGGCGACGGCGCCAGCGGCGACCCGGCCGACGGTTTCACGGGCGGAGGCGCGTCCACCGCCCTGCCAGTTCCGGATGCCATATTTCGCTTCGTAGGTGAAGTCGGCATGCGACGGCCGATAGGTCGCTTTCATCTCGGAGTAGGTTTCCGGGCGGGCGTCCTTGTTCATCACCATGATGGAAATCGGCGTGCCGAGCGTGCGGCCCTCAAAAATCCCGGAGAGAATCTGGCAGCGGTCTGCCTCATCACGCGGAGTGACGATCGCGCTCTGGCCCGGGCGGCGGCGATCCAGCTCGCGCTGGATGTCTTCTTCACTCAGCTCGATTCGGGGCGGGCACCCATCAATGACCACACCAACGCCCCCGCCGTGCGATTCGCCCCAGGTCGTAATGCGAAAGAGTTGGCCGAAGCTGCTGCCCATTGGCGGAATTCTAGACGCGCCGGAGCGATAAACAATGTGAGAGCGTTCCCTTAGTCTCCTCTGTAGCAGCGGCCCTGTGGGCCGCTCGAGAGCGATGTAGCTTCCCGCACGCGGACCACAGGGCCGCGGCTACAGGAGGCTAGATCGCGGCGAACGCCGTTTTCAGATCATCGAGCAGATCATCGACCTCTTCGACGCCAACCGAGAGCCTCACGAGCGAATCGGTGATGCCGAGCGACGCCCTCATCTCCGGCGGAATCGATCCGTGGGTCATGATCGCGGGATGATTGATGAGGCTTTCCACGCCACCCAGGCTCTCGGCCAGCGAGAAGAGGTGCGTGTTCTCGAGAAAACGCCGCGTGCCGGCCAGGTCGGTTTTCAGCACGATTGTGACCATTCCGCCAAAGGCGCGCATCTGCCGTTTCGCGAGATCGTGCTGCGGATGCTGCTCGAGCCCGGGATAATAAATCTTTTCCACCTTCGGCTCGTTCTCGAGGAAGCGCGCGATTTCCATCGCGTTCTCGCAATGCCGTTCCATCCGCAGCGCGAGCGTCTTCAACCCGCGCAAGGCGAGAAAGCTGTCGAACGGCCCGGCGATCGCGCCGACCGCATTCTGCAAAAACGCGATCTGATCGCCGAGTTCCTTGTTCTCCCCGACAACGATGACCCCGCCCACCATGTCGGAGTGGCCGTTCAGATATTTGGTCGCGGAATGAATGACCATGTCGAAGCCGAATTCGATCGGCCTCTGCATCCACGGGCTGGCGAAGGTGTTGTCGGAAACGCTGATCGCCTTGTGCGCTCGCGCGATCTTCGCAACAGCCTCGAGGTCGATCAGTTTCAAAAGCGGATTGCTCGGCGTTTCCACCCAAACCATGCGGGTGTTCGGGCGCATCGCCTTCTCGACCGTCGCGGGATCGCTCATGTCGATGAAAGTGAAATCGAGATTCGCGGAGCGACGCCGGACCCGCTCAAAAAGACGGAAGGTGCCGCCGTAGAGATCGTCGCTCACCACGACATGCGAACCGCTGTCGAGCCCGTCAAGCGCTGTGGCCATGGCAGCAAGGCCGGAGGCAAAAGCCCAGCCGCGGGTGCCGCTTTCGAGATTTGCCACGCAACGCTCGTAAGCGCTCCGGGTAGGATTGATCGAGCGCGAATAATCGTATCCTTTATGCTTGCCCGGACTTTCCTGGACGTAAGTCGAAGTCTGGTAAATCGGCATCATGATCGCGCCGGTCGAAGGATCTGGTGATTGGCCGGCGTGAATGACGCGGGTCGCGATGTCGTGTTGTTTTTTCATGGGCGTTCAGTCGTTGCGTTCCTGTAGCCGCCGCCCTGTGGGCGGCGTGAGAGGGGCGTGGCCACCATCAAGCGCTGAGCTCGCGTCGCCCACAGGGCGACGGCTACAGAAGAAAGAGCCTCATCGCGCGTCATCCTCATGGCATTTGGCGGCGCAGATACGAAAGCAGGTCGCTGCGTGTGATCAGACCAAGAAACTTGTCTCCATCCATGACGATGGCCACGCGGCCGCGATCGAAAACTTCCAGCAGGTCATTGATCCTGGCGGACGGCGACAGGGTTTCGAGGCGATCGGTCATCGCGGTGTGGACCGCGTGATTAAAACGCTCCGGATCGTGGTGCACTTTCACGAGCACGTCGGATTCATCGAGAATGCCGACCGGCCGCCCGGTTCCGTCCACGACCGGCACCTGCGAGACATCGGCGGCGCGCATTCGTTTCACCGCCGTGAGCAAGGTGTCTTCCGGCGTCACGGTCACGACTTCGCCGGCTTCGTGGCGATGGGTAATGAGGTCGCTCAGATCGCCATGAGCAGGACGGCGGGCGAATCCCTGCTCCGCCATCCAAAAATCGTTATACATCTTCGAGAGATATTTGTTGCCGTCGTCGGCCACGAAGGTGACCACCCGCTTTTTCTGGGTCTGGGCGCGGCAATAACGGAGTGCGGCGGCCAGGAGCGTGCCGGTGGATGAGCCGCCGAGGATTCCCTCCTGCCGCAACAGCTCGCGCGCCGTCGCAAAGCTCTCGGCATCGTCAATTGTGTAGGCCTCGGTCACTCGCGACAGGTCGGCGATGTCAGGAACGAAATCTTCGCCAATGCCTTCCACGGCCCAGCTTCCGGCGCTGCCGATGTTTCCCGTCTTTACGTAATCGACCAGGATCGAGCCGGCCGGATCGGCCAGCACCATTTCCAGGTTCGGCTGGACGCGGCTGAAGAAACGCGACAAACCGGTGATCGTTCCGGCGGAGCCGACACCGCACACGACTGCGTCGAGATGATGCCCCATTTGCTCCCAGATTTCGGGGCCCGTGCCGCGCTCGTGGGCCAGTGGGTTAGCCGGATTGCCAAATTGGTTGACGTAAAACGCGCCCGGAATTTCAGAGGTCAGCCGAGCCGCGACATCCTGATAATACTCGGGATGGCCACGCGTGACGTCGGAGCGCGTCATGCGCACCTCGGCGCCAAGCGCGCGCACGTGCGCGACTTTTTCGGCCGACATCTTGTCGGGAATGACAAGAATGATGCGGTAACCTTTCGCGCCGGCGATCAAAGCGAGTCCGAGTCCCGTGTTCCCGGCTGTCGCCTCGATGATGGTGCCGCCCGGCTCAAGCTTTCCATCGCGTTCCGCCGCCTCGATCATGGCCAGCGCCACGCGATCTTTGATCGAGCCCGTGGGATTCTGGTTTTCCAGCTTAACGAAAAGCTGGCAGGGCCCGGTATCGATACGGGTGATCTCGATGAGCGGCGTATCGCCGATGAGCGAGAGAATGGCGGGCGGTTTGTGATGCCCGGTCCCGGGCGCGCTGGAAACTTGGGTCATGCTGGGAATAGACTGAGCGTCGCGTTGGGATAATCGAAAGCAACTTTGTAGTTGCGGAGGAAACTGTAGCCGACGATGCCGTCGAGCCGATTGGCCGCGTTCATGACAATTGCAGTTACCACTTGGAGTTGCTGTCGGCGATGAACTGTTGGAGCACTTCAAAGCGCATTTCGCCATAGTTCAGGGCGTAGCGGAGATCGCCGCCTTTATAAAGCCAGGTTGCGGGGATCCAGCTCAAGGGAAGATCCAGGAAGCGCTTGATCTTGTCCGTGCCGGTGCGCGGCCC
>DASQLH010000289.1:0-15538 GCA_035630155.1 Chthoniobacterales bacterium | reverse complement strand
CGACGGCGCAAGCCCAGGTCCAGGTGGAGCTCAAATTTCAGCGGCTCCAGTACATCGCCCACGAACCGGTCTTCGCCACCGTCAAGATCGCGAACCTCTCCGGTCGCGACATTGACCTGCGCGACGATAGCGGACAGCGCTGGTTCGGTTTTGAGATCAACGCGGCCGAGGGGCGCCTGCTCGCCCCGTTAAAACGCGAAGCGCCGGAGCCGCCTCTTCACATCCAGGCCGGCAAAACGGTCACGCGCAAAATCAATCTGACGCCTCTTTTTCCCGTGCACGACTTCGGCTCGTATCACGTCCGGGCGAACGTTTACTTCTCCGACCTAAACAAGTTCTTTTACTCCTCGACGAAAGTTTTTCAGGTCACGGACGCGCGCCCGATCTGGCAAAAAACCGTCGGCATTCCGGCGGGGATGCGGGGCGCAGGCGAAGTGCGCACTTATTCACTGCTCTCGAATCGCTTTCCGAACCACACCGCGCTTTATGTGCGGGTGGAAAACAAGGAAAGCGGCGCGGTTTACTCCACCTATTCTTTGGGGCGCGTGATCGCCCATGGCGAGCCGCAGGCCGAGATCGACCGCGCCAATCAGTTGCATGTTCTTCATTGCGCCGCGCCCCGAAGTTGGGCTTATTCCCAGATAGGGTGGAACGGGGAGCTTCTGAAGCAGTCGAATTTTTTGGAAACAAAATCGCGTCCGCGTTTGCGGCATGCGGCCGATGGCGCTATCGCCGTGAGTGGCGGAATGCTCAACGTCCCAGTTGCCGAGTCTCAGCGCGCTCCCGCGCGGAAATTGTCGGAGCGCCCACCCGCGAATGCCGCGGAGGACTAAAATTTTCAGTCATCGCTTAAAATGAATTGTCACCGTTTTCTTTCCGCCGCGGCCGTCGCCGGTTTCTTGGCCCTGGCTTCCTTCGCTTCTGCCCAGCGCACGATCGTGGTCGATGCGGGCCACGGCGGTCATGACCGTGGCGGCGTTCCGTATCAACGCATCGGCGAGAAAGGGATGACTCTCGACGTGTCGCAACGCCTGAGGCGGGTCTTGGAAGGGCGGGGTTATCGGGTGATCATGACGCGGAACAGTGATGTCTTCGTTCCGCTGGGGACGCGCGTGGCCATCGCCAATAGGTATCGCGGCGCAACGTTCGTTTCGGTTCACTTTAATTCCTCGCGGCGCGCCGGCGCCAACGGTGTGGAGACCTATTATTATCGGAGTGATAGCGCGTCGCTGGCCGCGAGCATTCATCGCAACGTCGTGGCTGGAGCCCCCACCGAGAACCGTGGCATCCGGCGGCGCGGATTTTACGTCCTGCGGCGCACTTCGATCCCGTCGGTTCTGGTCGAATGTGGTTTCCTTACCAACCCGCAGGAAGGCCGCCTCGCGCAGAGTGCCTCCTATCGGCAACTCCTGGCGGAGCGAATTGCGCGGGGCATTGCGCGCCAGCCCGCGCCCTTCCAGCGCCCGCTGACTCCCTCTCTTGTCAGGGCGGGCATGGGTCCTGCCGGCGATTTCGTGCGTCCATCCGCGGTGGCCGAACGCCGATCGAGAGCTTCGAAGAGCCGGAAGTCCCGCGCGTCGCGGAAGGCCGCTGCCAGGAAAAAGGCCGCTGCGAAAGCGCGGAAGAAAAAGGCCGCCGCGAAGAAGAAGTCGGAGGGTTAAGTGGAATCGCCGATCGTAAGCTCGGCGGCGATGCGGGCTGCGGAAGAGACCGCGTTTGCGGGCGGCGTGGAAGTGGAAGCGCTCATGGACCGCGCCGGCGCCGGCATCGCCCGGACCGTTTCGAAATTTTTTCCTGATCCGGGAAAGGCGATTATCTTCGCCGGCAAAGGCCATAATGGCGGGGACGCGCTCGTGGCCGCCGCGCTTCTAAAGCAGGCCGGCTGGGAGATCGATCTTCGCCTGATTTTCCCTGAGGAAGATTGCGCCGAGCTCGCGCGGAAAAAGATCGCAGACTTCCGGAGGGACGAGCTTCCGCTCGTCCGGGAACGTGCAGAAGCACGTCCCTCCGGGTTAATCATCCTGGACGGCTTGCTCGGTCTTGGCTCGAAACATCTCTTGCGTGAGCCGGTGCGCACGGCCGCGCAGGAGATCAATCGCCTTCGCCGGGAAGAAAACGCTTTCGTCTTCGCGGTGGATTTGCCGACCGGCCTCGATGGCGACAACGGCGACCGCGACCCCGATTGCGTCGTCGCGGACGTCACGGTCACGATTGGATTCGCCAAGCATGGATTGGTCGCGGATCACGCGATCGATCTGGTTGGCCGTCTCGAGATCGTTCCGCTCACCGATCTGGTCATTGCACCGAGTCCGGCGAACGATCTAATGACGAACCAACATTCGTTGCGCTCGAGTTTGCCGCGCCGGAAATTCAACGCCTACAAAAATGAATTTGGGCGGATTGGTGTTGTCGCTGGATCGCAGGGATTCATCGGCGCGGCGCTCATGACGATGCAAGGCGCCTTGCGCGCCGGCGCCGGCCTCGTCGAACTTTTCGTTCCGAAAGAGATTTATCCTATCGTTGCGGCCGCGGCGCCGGCCGAGGCGATGGTGAAGCCAATTCGTTCCTATCGCGAATTGCTCGAAGAAAAAATGGACGTCTGGGCGCTCGGCCCCGGCCTGGGCAGGTCCGAGGCTAAAGACATCATGAAACTGATCGAGCGTGTCGCGGCACCCATGGTGATCGACGCTGATGGTTTGAACATTCTCTCCGGCGACGTTGAAGTCCTGAAGCGCTGCGCCGGTCCGCGTCTCCTCACGCCGCATCCCGGGGAGATGAAGCGCCTGGTCGATCCTGGCAAAATGGCGCGCGCCGGAATCGCGCGAAATTTCGCCGATCACTTTTCGGTCACGCTTTTGCTGAAGGGCGCCAGGACCATCGTCGCCGAGCGCGGCCGGCCGCTCAGCTACAATTCCACGGGTAATCCCGGGATGGCCACGGGTGGAATGGGAGATGTCCTCACCGGAGTCTGTGCCGGTTTGATTGGTCAAGGACTATCGCTTTACGATGCCGCTCGCGTAGGCGCGTGGGCTTGCGGCCGCGCCGCGGAGATCGCGGTTTTTGAGAAAGGTGAAAGCGAGGAATCGCTTCTTCCGCGCGATGTGCTCGATCATCTCGGCGCGGCCTTTAACGAGCTCAAGGAGCGGCTCTCCAGACCGCCGACCCAATAAAAACAGCGGTTTGTAAGCCGCCGCTCCTTGGTTATCTGCGAAGCGCATTGGAGACGGCACGCCCTCGTGCCGTTGTGTGCTGCTACGCTAATCTCGCCGGCCGTTGCTGTGCTGCTACATCTGACCCACCGGCCTGAGGGCCGGCCGGCTCCAAAGGCCGCCCACCCGCCTTCGCCAGCTTCGGCGTGGCAGGCAGGGCGGCGGCTACAGGAGGCGGCTCACTGCTTCTCGATCAATTTCTGGAAACGCGGATCGTCCCGAATCGAATCCCATTGCCATCGCTTTCGCAGATCGTTGTAGGTGATGCAGACGTTCGTGTTATCGACGGGCCCGGGTGACGCCAGCAGCCGCTCCAGAAGCGGCAGCGCGGAATTTGCATCGCCCACCCGCGCGTAAATCATCGCCAGAAAACCGCTCATCCAAGGGCCGTCCAGCGCGTCCTTGGACTCGGGGAGCAACTCCGCGGCCCGGCGGCCTTCGCGGATCGCTTCGTCCTTCCGGCCCATGAACGAATAGAGCAGGCCGAGGTTGGCGTGGCGCAACGCGTTGCTTGGCGCCTCTTGCACCGCCTTTTCGAACTCCGGCAGCGCCGTGGTGAACAGCGTCTGCGCGCCCGGCATATCGCCCCGCGCCAGGGCCACGCAGCCGCGGAAAAAGCTTTTCGGAGTGGGCAGCCCGTTTGATTGGAACACATCGAACGGACACGAGATCATCGCCTGGTCCGCGGCCGCGTAATCGCGCTCGATCATTGCCAGGTCCCATCGGGCCCGGGTGACGAGCCCGGCCGGATCGTCGCCGGGCGCGATCCCGGCCAAGGTCGATTTTAGCCTTGCCGTGTCTCCGCTCGAATAGAAATCGATGTAGGCGCGGTTGATTTTGTAATTAACCGAGTCCGGCGCGAGCGCGACCACGCGATCGTAGGTGCGGGCGGCCTGCGGCCAATCGTGAAGGAAGGCATGGGTGAAGGCGATTTCGAGAACGACGTGCACGTTCCCGGGATCGACCGCCTGGGCTTTCTTGAGCAACTCCAGGTGCTCGTCGATTTTTCCCTGGCGGCGGCGAATCGCGGCCCGGAAGTAGCCGATATCGCTGTCGTTCGGCAGCGCGGCGGCGGCGATCCGGAATTCCTCCAGGGCCTTGTCATAGTTTCCCTCCGTCCAATAATAATAAAGTCCCAGCGCCAGGTGGCCCTCGCCCAGGTCCCGGCTGAGCTGCAACGATTTCTCGGCCGCGCGCTTGATCAGCGCCTTGCGTTCGTCCGTCGGATCGAACCAGCGATAGATTCGCGCGACCGTGGTGGAAAGCCGCGCATGGGCCAGGGCAAAAGAAGGATCGCGCTGGATTGCTTCGCCATAGAGCTGCTCCGCTATCTTGAAATTTTCGAAGAGCCGATCGGGATCCGTCTCGTGGGTCCGGGCCTTCAAATAGAGGACATACGCGTCCGGATTTTCCGTCGGTTTGGTTTCCACGAGCCCTTTTTCTTCGGGGCTGAGCGTCGCGCGCAGCTCCGCCGCAATTTCCGACGCGAGCTCGCCCTGTAGCCCGAGCGAATCCGCGAGCGGGCGATCGTAGCGTTTCGCCCAAAGATGGCGGTCGTTCCGCGCGTCGATGAGCTGCACGCTGACGACGACGCGATTGTCTCCCTTGCGCACACTTCCTTCGAGCACATTGACCACGCCAAGCGCCTGCGCGATTTGGGGCAGGTTGCCTTTGGTCGCCCCGCGGTAGGGCATGACCGAGGTGCGGCTGATCACCTTCAGGTCGTGGATTTTTGCCAGGCTCGTGAGGATGTCGTCCTGGATGCCATCGGCAAAAAACGCGTTCTCCTTGTCGTCGCTGAAATTTTCGAACGGAAGCACCGCAATGCTTTTCTCGGGGGCGCCGGCAGGCGCTTGCGGGCTAAATCGCTGGTAAAGAAGAAACAGCACCGCGCAAACGAGCACGCCGATGATCAGTCCGTTGAGTTTTCTTCCGCTGTGGCGCTTGATCGCTTCGTCGGGAGGAATTTCGTCGGCGCGCTTGATTCCCTCGGGCGTCAGTTCGTAGGCCCAGGCCAGGATCAGCGCGATCGGAAAGCCGAGCGCGAGCAACACGATCACGAGGCGCACGCACCAGTTCGGGATTTCCAAAAACGGAAAAGTCTGGGTCGCCACCTGGATGACGAGCCAGGCGACGATGGCATAGGCCACCGCGACTCGGTAGATATTCCGCCGGCGGAGCTCGACGAAAAAGTTTTTCGGATTCATGCGCTTTCGCGAGAATTAGTAATGCGCTTCTAACGCATGGCGAGTCAAAAGCGTTTGGCGGCGCCCTGTGCTACCTTGCCCGATGGCGTTCGAGCTCGAATCCAACTACAAACCGCGCGGCGACCAAAGCCAGGCCATCGCGAAGTTGCTGAAATCGATCGAGGCCGGAAACCGCCATCAAACGCTGCTCGGCGTGACCGGCTCGGGCAAGACCTTCACGATGGCGAACGTCATTCGCGAGCTCGACCGCCCGGCGCTCATCATCTCACACAACAAGACGCTGGCGGCGCAGCTCTACTCCGAGTTCAAGCAATTCTTCCCGCGCAACGCCGTGGAG
Source organism: Chthoniobacterales bacterium (assembly GCA_035630155.1). Taxonomy (GTDB): domain Bacteria; phylum Verrucomicrobiota; class Verrucomicrobiia; order Chthoniobacterales; family UBA10450; genus AV80. The sequence goes on along the minus strand of DASQLH010000289.1, from coordinate 9,785 downwards.
TATTTCGTCAGTTATTTCGATTATTACCAGCCGGAGGCCTACATCCCGCGGTCCGACACCTACATCGAGAAGGATTCGTCGATCAACGAGGAGATCGAGCGGCTCCGGCTCTCGGCGACGAGCGCGCTGCTTTCGCGCCGTGACACCATAGTCGTGGCAAGCGTGTCGTGCATCTACGGCGTCACTTCGCCAGAAGATTACCTGCGCATGTTGCTGACGGTGAAAAAGGGGCAGCAGATCACGCGTGAAGCCGTGCTCGGCCGCCTGGTCGATATGCTTTACGAGCGTAACGACATGAATTTCTCCCGCGGCAAATTCCGGGTGCGCGGAGACGTGGTGGAAGTCTATCCGGCCACGGCGGATGAAGAAGCGATCCGCCTCGAGTTTTTCGGCGATGAAATTGATGCCATCACCCGCTTCGACCCGCTGACGGGCCACGCCCGCGAAGGGCTGAGCGTGATCACGTTTTATCCGGCGAAGCAGTTCGTCACTCCGGCGGACAAATTGAATCGCGCTCTCTCGTCGATCCGCAATGAGCTCGATCACCGCATCGTCGAGCTGGAATCCCAGAGCAAGCTGCTCGAGGCGCAACGCCTGAAAATGCGGACGGAGTACGACCTCGAAATGTTGCAGGAGATGGGGTTTTGCAACGGCATCGAGAATTACTCGCGGCATCTCTCGGGCCGGATGCCGGGCTCGAAGCCGTTCACGCTTCTCGATTTTTTCCCGAAAGATTACCTGCTCGTGGTCGATGAATCGCACGCCACGATCCCGCAGATCGGCGGCATGTATGAAGGCGACAAATCGCGCAAGACAGTGCTGGTGGAGTACGGGTTTCGTCTGCCGAGCGCGCTCGACAACCGCCCGCTGAATTTCAAGGAGTTCATGGGAATGACGAACCAGATCGCCTATGTCAGCGCGACGCCGGCGGAGTTTGAGATCAAGAACAGCGTGGTCGGCAACGAAGCATACTTTCCCCACAAGCGGGAGCGGATCGGGGAGGAGGAGTTGGTGCCCTTTGTGGTGGCGGGCGAAGCTGCAGATGGGAAACGTCCAACGTCCAACGTCCAACGTCCAACGTCCAACGGAAGCGGGAAAGCGATTGTCAGCCGCACGGATCAGCCGCCGGAAGAGTTCGACGTCCATACGCCCGGCGCGCCGCTCGTGGTGGAGCAGATCATTCGACCGACTGGATTGCTCGATCCGAAGATCACGCTCAAGCCGCTCAAGAACCAGATCGACGAGACGATTGAGCTTTGCCGGCAGCGCGTCGAGAAACAGGAGCGCGTGTTGGTTACGACGTTGACGAAACGAACGGCGGAGGATTTGTCGGATTACCTGCGCGATGTGGGATTGAAGGTGCGTTACCTCCACAGCGACATCGACACGATCGAGCGGGTGGAAATCCTGCGGGGACTGCGCGCGGCCGATTTCGACATCCTTGTTGGCATCAATCTGCTTCGCGAAGGACTCGATCTGCCTGAGGTCTCGCTCGTCTGCATCCTCGACGCCGATAAGGAAGGCTTTTTGCGCAGCCAGACTTCACTCATCCAAACCGCTGGCCGCGCCGCCCGGCACATCAACGGCGAAGTCGTTCTTTTTGCCGACACGGTCACGCAAAGTATGCAGGCGCTGATCTCGATTTCGGATTATCGCCGGACGAAACAGATGGAGTACAACGAGAAGCACGGCATTACGCCCCAGACCGTCCGCCGCGCCGTCCAGGAAAGTTTGCACACGATCCTGCGCGGCCGCGAAATCGCCGCGTCGGTCATTCAGGAGGCCGGGGGCGATTTCAATCTCACCGAGCTCCTGCGCGAGCTGGAAGACGAGATGCAAACCGCTTCCGCAAACCTGGAGTTCGAGCGTGCCGCGTTGCTCCGCGACCAAATCATGGAAGTGAAGAGCGGCACCGGCCTGACGAAGATCGAGCTAAAGCGCAAGCCCGTGAAATATTCACGCGGCGGTGCGCAGCGGCGCCGCTCGCGCGTGTAGGTAGGGACGCCGCGCTGCGGCGTCCGAACGCGGGAGCCACTTGAGTGCGCAGCGTAAGCGGACGGCGCAGCGCGCCGTCCTTACCAAACAGACGCGCTCGCACGCGTCTAGCTTGTTATTGTTCCGTGCGATTCCCGGCTAAACCCCTCTTTAGGCTCCTGCTCCTCATGATCGCACCGGTCGCTTTCGCGCAGCCGCCAACCTCAACGCCTGGGCTCAACGCGCTTCCCGAAGTCGAATTCTCCCGCCTCAGCCAGCGCGATCCCAACCCTCTCGGCGCAAAGGCGCTCGCCATCAATCCGCAGCAATGGAAACACGGCGAGACCGAGCATTTCATTTATCATTTTGTCGATAGCTTCGTCGTGACGCCGATCTCCGTGGAAGCGGAGTTTCATTACCGCGTGGTGGCGAAAGAGCTCCGGCGCGAGCAGCCCGCGGGCGATACGAAGTCGCACATCTACATCTTTCAGCGGCCGGCCGATTGGCAGCAATTCCAGGCGCTTGGCAAACTGGAGCCCTGGACGGGCGGGATTCATTCGCAGGGCAGTCTCTTTATCCTGCGCGATCCCGCCTACAAATTCAGCGGCAATCTTCTGGGGCACGAGATTGCCCATCTGGTCCTGCATCGGTTTTATCCGGCTGGCGTTCCCTGCTGGTTGAACGAAGGATTTGCCCAGTACGTCTCGAAAGGCGCGCTGGCCAGTTATCAGCGCGCGCGCAATTACAACGCGAAGCCGCGCTCCCAGGCCATCGCGGCCGATGAGCTGATTCCGCTCGCGAAGCTGGTCGAAATGACGCAGCCCCCCTCCGATCGCATCGAGACGTTTTACGACCAATCGGAGAGGCTGGTTCGTTTTCTGGCCGTGACCGACAAAGCGAATTTCCTCACTCTTCTCGACGCGCTGGCTCGGCATCAGCCATTCGACTCGGCGCTGGCCCAAAATTATGGCGGAAAGTTTCCGACGGCGACGGCGCTTGAGGAAAAGTTTCGCGAATACGCGACGAAAGAATTCGGAACTTCTTTGCAACAGGCGGGTGGCGGCTAAAATTGCCGCCACGAAATGCCGAAGGCCAAAGCCAAGACAGCGCAGTCCGAATCCAGCATCCAAGCGGTTGTCGGCTCGGATGAAAGCGAGGTAAAACGCGTCGCGGCGGAGCTGGCCGCGAAATTGACTCCGCCCGATGCGGGCGAATTCGGCGTTGAAGTGATCGATGCCTGCGCGGACAACGTCGATCAAGCCGTCGCGAAGATCCGGCTGGCGATTGAAGCGCTGCAAACGATCCCGTTTTTCGGCGGGGGCAAACTGGTCTGGCTGAAGAACGCGAATTGCATGGGCGATAGCGTCATTGGACGTTCGGCCGCGGTGCAAGGCGCGCTCGAGGATTTGGCCGAGGTGCTGGAGACAGGTCTGGGCGCTGACGTGACTTTATTGATCAGCGCCACCGAGACGGACAAACGCCGCTCCTTCTACAAAGCGCTGGCCAAACGCGCCGAGATTCAGGTGATCGACCGGCTCGATTCGTCGCGCGCGGGATGGGAAGAGGAGGCGACGGAAATCGTGCGGCGCCGAGCGAAAGCGAGAAAGCTCGAGTTCGATGAGGAAGCGCTCGACCTTTTCGTGCTCCTCACCGGCGGCGATACGCGCCAGATCGAGAATGAGCTGGAGAAAATCGATTTGTACTGTGGCACAGGCGTCTCGCCTGTGGGGCCGGTGGGCGTCCCGCCTGCCAAAAGCGAAACAACCGGCAAGATGCCTGTTGGCCCCACAGCCAGGATGGCTGTGCCACGTGTCACCGTCGAGCAAGTTCGCGAATTGGTGCCGCTCTCCCGGGCCGGCGTCATTTTCGAGCTGGGCAATGCGCTCGCGGCCTGCGACCTGGAGCGCGCGCTCATGCTCGTGAAGCGGTTGCTCGATCAGGGCGAAACCGCGATCGGCATCTTGCTCGTCGCAATCCTCCCGACCATTCGGAATTTGCTCCTCGCGAAAGATTTGATGGAGCGAAATCGGATCCCGCGCCCACATGCGCCGTTCACGTTCATCTCGGCCTTGAACCGTTTGCCCGGCGAAGCAACCGAGCATTTGCCGCGGAAGAAAGATGGCTCGATCAACGGCTATGCTCTCGGGATTGCCGCGCAACAGGCGCATCGATTTCAAAGAGAGAAACTGATCGCGGGGCTCGAAGCATGCCTGGAGGCGAACCTTCGCCTGGTCAGCAGCCAGCTCGATCACGAACTGGTCCTGACCGAGATCGTGGTGAAGCTTCTGGCTTGCTAATGTGGGAGCGGCCTTTGTGCCGCGACTTTCGGGACACAGAGGTCCCTCCCACATGTTTACAGCGTCTCGCCGGTCTGCTTGCGCGCCATCGGCCCGATCCATGGGATGTCCCAGCGCACCCCGGTGAAGGCTTTGATCATGGCAATGATCATGATGACCAGGAAGCCAAGCTGGACGAGCGCGGACACAAATGCCCACATCGCGCCGAAGATCGCGCCGGCCACCGGAATGGACCAGAGGATCGCACCGATGATCCGCGACACGATGTTAAAGAGGAACCAAATGCCGCCGAAAATGATCGACTGCATCGCATAAAAACGGACGAACTGATCCTGCTTTTCCAGGATGTAGAAAATCAAACCTCCGACGAGCGGGATGCAGGCAAGCGCGGCGGCGACGTTGGAGGGCAGGCCTGTCGTGCCGGCAGCCGAAGAGGGAGTCGCGGCGGCGGGCGGCGGCGTCGGATCGGCCGGAGGCGGCGTCGGGTTGGCTGATTTTGGCATGCTTCATTTAGAGGAACGGCGAGCCCTTTTGTCAAGGGAACTCGGCTGGCGCTTTTGGCTTTCGCGCCACCGAGACCGCCGGTACGCTCGGCGCGTGGAGAACCCGGTTATCGTTCGGACAGGCACGCAGAGCTATGAGGTTGTGATTGGTTCAGGACTTCTCCCGGGAATTGGGCTGCTCATTCGGCAAAAACTCAAAGGCCCAGTCTGCTCGGTTATTTCCGACGACACTGTCGCGCCGCTCTTCTCGACGACGGTTCTGCACAGTCTCACAGCGGCGGGCTTCCGTCCGGATTTGGTGACCATACCTTCCGGCGAGCGATCGAAAACGATGACGCAAGCCGAATCGATCTCCAGCTTGATGATCGGCGCCGGTCTTGATCGTTCCTCTTTTCTGGTGGCTCTTGGGGGCGGAATGGTCGGAGACCTCGCAGGTTTCGTGGCCGCGATCTATCATCGCGGAATTCCCTGTGTCCAGGTGCCGACGACTCTCCTCGCGCAAGTGGACAGCTCGATTGGGGGGAAGACCGCGGTGAACACGGTGGCGGGAAAGAATCTGATCGGCGCCTGGCATCAACCGGCTCTGGTGATCTCCGATGTGGATTCGCTCGGGACATTGCCGCCGCGCGAATGGAGGCAGGGTCTCGCGGAAGTTGTGAAGCACGCGGTGATTCGCGATGCAGAGATGTTCGAGATGCTGCAGCGTTTCGATCGCAACGAATTGGCGCCACTTGTCCGCCGGAACGTCGAAATCAAAGCGGCCATCGTGTCTGCCGACGAACGGGAGACCACAGGCGAGCGAGCCCTTCTGAATTTCGGCCACACTATCGGCCACGCCATCGAGCGGGCAGGTGATTATCGGGATTTTCTCCACGGCGAAGCGGTCAGTCTCGGCATGGTGGCGGCGTGTGAGATTTCGGTGCGGAAGGCGGGCTTGTCCGAAACCGAGCGGGAGAAAATCATCCGAACGTTGCAATCGTTCGAGCTGCCCACACGGTTGCCGGCGAATTTTCCGAAGGAGAAAATCATGGAAGCGGTCCGGTTCGACAAGAAGTTCGCGAGCGGCGCGGTTCGTTTCGTTGTCGTACCGGCAATTGGCTGCGCACGAGTGACAACGGATGTGACGATGGAGGATATCGGCGAAGCAGTGTCTCGGCTCTAGCGGATCCCCCCAATGTGGGAGGGGCTTTGTGCCCCGACTCTGCGCTCAAAGGGAAGCTCATTGTCGGGGCGCAAAGGCCCCTCCCACATTGGGAATCACTTCCGTGCTGCTTGATAATATTCGACCAACCCGTCCACGACGCTGTCGACGTATTCGCGATAGATGCTCGGGCGCTCGACGCCGTTGATGAGTCGCGTCCCTTCGTAATCGCCGGCTTGGATGCGGGCGAAGACTTCGTGGCTGTTCATGACGTAGGGCTCGAAGTAAATGACCGGGCATAGATAAAGCCGCGTCGCGACCAGATTGCGCGCGTAAACGTACCCACTAGTGCCGACCCTGGTGACGACGTCAGTTGTGTATTGGTAGGGCGGAAGGCCGGTCCTTTTCGCCATCGCGGCGGCCGCGACATCGGCCAGGTTGAGCTCTTCCTCGTGGGTGCGGCTGAGCAGGCGCTGCAACATTTCGAAACGCACATCATCGAACTCGAGCTCCGGCGCCAGGTACGAACCGTTGACGAGGAAGTGCAAATGGTTCCGGTCGATTAATTCGGGATTCCGCTCATCGCCCCAGGCTTCGGCGTTGAAATGCAGGCAAAGGACGACGTCGGGCCGCAGCTTCGAATTAACGAGCCGGGCTCGCTGCCGGATCTCGCTGGCGCGGTAAAAGAGAATCTCGCTTTGCCAGCGCACCGTCTGTTCTCTCAGCGGATCGTGCGGGCCATCGAATTCCTCGCGCGGGTTTTCGGTCCCGCCGGCCTTTAAAATTCCGCGCGCCGTTTCCCGGAAATCCTCGGGGCGAAATGGCGTGACCGGTTCCAGTTTGTCGCGCACGAAAGAAACGCGGGCGCCGAGCGCGCGGAGTTTCACGGCGAGCATGTTCGCGACGCGCAACGTCATCTCGCCTTCCTCGACCGGCGGCGCTTCGCCGGACTTGAACCACCGCTCCTCTATCTTCGCCCACTCGCCGCCGATGTGGCCGGGATCGAGCGCGATCTTCACGCCGGATAGAACGCCATCTTTCCGTGCCGGCGGCAACGCCGAGGCGGGCCGCCACTTCCGAGGAACCGAAGTGCGCTTCTGCTCGTCTTTTGCGAAGCGGAGCGTGAACCAGGTCTGGGCGTCGCGGTCCATGAGAATGCACGCGACGTCGGAATCGACGCGCACGAGCTCCTCGCTGATTCCGTGCGTGCAATAAACATCGCGGAGCGCCTGTTCGAATTCATCGCGGGTGATGGTTTTCTGAAACTTCGCGAGCGCCTTCCAGTTCGGTGGATCGGCGAGGGGGTTGCTGAGACGGTCGGCGGCGCGAGCCGAGGCGAGGCAGAGGAAAAGGGAAAGGAAGATTCGGAGCGGAGAAGAGCGAAAGATCACGGTTTGGATTTCCGGCTTTTCAATACGATGCTCGCCCGGTGCTGACGATTCTTTTTCTGGGCGACGTGGTGGGTGAGCCGGGGCGGAGCGCCCTCATGGCCCATTTGCCGCGCTTGAAGGAATCGCTTGGCGCGGACTTCATCGTGGTGAATGGCGAAAATGCCGCGGGCGGTAGAGGGATCACGCCGAAGATTACAATCGATCTGCTCCGGGCAGGTGTATCGGTTATTACGACCGGCGACCATATCTGGGACCAGAAGGAAATTATCTCTCGCCCGCGGCCAAACGGGGACCCATTCATCGATAGCGAGCCGCGCTTGCTCCGGCCCGTGAATTATCCGGCCGGCGCGCCCGGTCACGGCGCCATCGTCCTCGAAACGGCCAAAGGAAAAGTCGGTGTGATTAACGTGCAGATGCGCACCTTCATGCAGCCAATTCTCGAGAACCCATTTCCCGCCGTCGAAGCAGCGGTCGCCGAGATGCGCCTCCAGACCTCGGTGATTCTGGTCGACGCGCATGGCGAAACCACGAGTGAGAAAATTGCGGTTGGCCGATTTCTCGACGGAAGGGTCTCAGCCGTGATCGGGACCCACACGCACGTGCAAACGGCGGACGAGCAGATTTTCCCGGGCGGCACGGCTTTTATTTGCGATGCGGGAATGTGCGGCCCCGCGAACTCAATCCTGGGCCGGTCGATCGAACCAATCGTGAATCGGTTCATTTCCAATCTGCCGGCGCTCTTTCCAGTGGCGAAAGGCGACGTTCGCTTATGCGGCGCCGTCGTTACCATCGACGAAACGACGGGACGCGCCCTGAGCATCGCGCGGGTAAACGAATTGATCTCGGAAAGCCCGGCGACGCCGCCGGGAGCATAAGAGTAGTCCGGCAAAGGGGCCGGGATCGCAGGGAGACCCGAAACAATCGGGGAAGATGTTGGAATCGACGCAGCTCAAATCCAGGCCTCTCCTTCGGGCGCTTAGTCTGCTTTGGAGCCGGCTAGGCCCGGCGCGGATCTACATCCTCGCCGCGACAATCGCGCTTCTGGTCCTGGCGGCTGTGGGCTTGGTTCACCTGCTCTCCTCCGCCGCCAGGAACGCGCAGGATTCGGCGACGAAGGCTCCGGAATCGACGACGGAAGCTGCGCCCGCTAAGGATGCCCTGATCGCAATCACGGAAATTGGTTCCACCGAAACGAGGGGCCGCAACGGCCAGAAAAATGTCGCGGTGAAAATCGGCGTCGCTCCGCGCCCAAACACCCCCAAAGGCGAAGTAGAGATTCGCGTTTCCTTTTTCGATTTGACCGAAACGAATGAAATGCGGCCGACGGAAGCGGAAGTGAATTACGAATGGCTGACGCGCATTCGAGATTGGGCGGATCCGTCACCGAAATACCTGGTCGCGACCTACGAAGGAGCGGGGTCATCGCGCAAGCCGGCCGACAAGGTTCGCTACGGTGGATTCGTCGTGCGGGTTTATTTTGATGGCAAACTGCAAGCTGAGCGGTCCGAGCCAAAAGGCTTGGTAGCGGCGTTGCGAAGCGAAGCAAAACCATCTGGGTCGCCGCCACCAGCTATCAGCAGTCAGGCGGAAGTGGCGGGATTGACACCCATCCCCAAGCAGCAGATTGAGAATCCTCCGGCCAGCGCTCCGGTAGTGCCGTCTCAATCTCCGCTGAACGCGAATCGGGATAGTTCGTCCGCTGTGCCCTACGCGAGTCCGGTCCCGGACAAACCCGGTTTCGTTTACAGTCCGCACAATCCGAAATTCCTTATCGACGTCCGCGGATTCCCGCCCGGCACGGAGGTGAATGATCCGAATACGGGCAAGCTTTTTAAGGTGCCCTAAGGAATAACGCGGACGGCCCGCAGGGCCGTGGCTACAAACCGACGCTATTCCTTGACGTCCGCCGCGCTTTTCTCCGCAGCTTCTTCGTCAACATCATCCGCTTGCACGGAGAAGCGCCGTTTTCGGCGCGCGGCCGGCAGCGGCGACAAAGTCATCGTCACGTTGCGGCCGGCGATCTTCGGTTCCATTTCCACCTGCGACATGCCCGCGAGATCGTCGCGCACTTTCTCCATCAACTGCATGCCGAATTCCTGGTGCGCCATCTCGCGGCCACGGAATTGCAACTGCACCCGGACCTTGTTGCCCTTGTCGAGGAACCCTTCGCCGTGGCGGATTTTCGTCAGGTAATCGTGATCGTCGATATTCACGCGGAACTTGATCTCCTTGAGCTTGGTCCCGGAAGTTTTCTTGTCCTTCTCCTGCTTCGAGATGTCGTAACGGAACTTGCCGAAATCGACGATCTTGCAGACCGGCGGATTTGCCGTGGGCGCGACCTCCACCAAATCAAGGCCGAGGCTCTGAGCTTTGCGCAACGCGTCCGAAAGCTTCATGACGCCGAGTTGCTCGCTGGTGGATCCGAGAATGACCCGCACTTCGCGGGCGCGAATCCGACCGTTTACACGAATTTGTGATT
>DASQLH010000288.1:0-2441 GCA_035630155.1 Chthoniobacterales bacterium | reverse complement strand
AGCCAGCGCGATCGGCTTCGATCTCGCGCCAGATGTTGACCTGGTTCGAGATCAGGACCGGAGTCGCGCAAGCGAGGGCTTCGACCACGGCGATGCCAAAGTTCTCCTGGTGTGAAGGAAGGATAAACGCCTCGGCGGCGCTGAACGCGCCCCACTTCGGACTGCCGGTCAGCATGCCGGTAAAGGTGATTGAGTCATCAATGTTTGCCGCCGCCGCGAGCTGCTTGAGGTGACGAAGATATTCTTCGTCGGCGCACGGACCGGCCATGACAAGTTGCATCGACGAGTCTGCCTCTGGAGATTTTCGCAGAGCGGCAAAGGCTTCGATCAGCAGATCGCAACCCTTTTTCTCGTGGAGCCGGCCGAGAAAGAGAAAGAAGCGCTGTCCGCGAAATTTCGGGAAGGCTTCGAAAAAATCTTCCCGCGCGCTTTCCAGGTCCGTGGCCGGCGCGGCGGTGCCGTAATTCACTACGACTTCGTTGCAGGTATAGAGCGAGAAAGATTCGCGGGCCAATTTTCTCTCCTCCTCCGACGTGAAAAGCACGGCCGCCGCATCGCGCAGCACACGATATTCGCCCCAGGGCCAGTAAAGCAGCTTCTTCATGTGCTTGAGTCGGTAAGTGCGCTTGAACCAGGGATCGAGCATTCCGTGGGGAAAAACAAAGTAGGGAGTGCCGGTGCCGGACAAAGCGCGCCAGACGCCGAAGCTGTTGTATTGCCAGATTCCATGCACGATGATGGCGTCGTACTGCTCGCGGCGCTCTTTGATCCAACTCGAAAATCGAGGCGCATATCCGTAGCCGCCGCGACCCGGCCCGAGCGCGTGGACCGGCACCGGCGAGTCCCGCACCCAGGGGTCGTCTGGCGCATCGAGCGAGATGATCTCCACGGTGTGCCCGCGGCGAGTGAGAATGACGGACGACTGCCGCACCGATTCAATCGGGCCGCCCAGCGCCGGATTAACGGTGTGAATGGAGCGGAGTATTTTCATCCGGAGTGCGAAATAGTTGCCACCGCTTCGCGTAATGGCCGAGCACCACAATGCTCCATAAACGCGTCCAGTGCAGACGCTCGCGGCGGAACGCTCCATTCATTTCGTCGACGAAAGTTTGCGGCAGCAGTTTTCTGGAAACGGTTTCGCGAAGTCCCTCATCCACGAACGACGCGAGCGGGCCGAGCATCCAATGTTTCATCGGCAAAACGAAGCCGGCCTTGGGGCGTTCATAAACCGATGGCGGGAGGAGATCGCGGCAGGCTTCCACGAGCAGGCCTTTCACGCCGGGATAGCGCTTCTTCACGGCAGCCGGAAGACCGAGAACGAATTCGACCAGCTCGTGGTCGAGGAACGGAACGCGCATTTCGAGCGAAACGGCCATGCTCATTTGATCGGCGTCCCGGAGGAGCATGCGGCGCATGTAGCCGGTGATCTCGGCCCAACTTATCTGGGCGAAATCGTCGGGGAGCGCGACCGGCGCTTCGAATGGTTCCGAGGCGATGGGAAGCCCGGCGCGGCGGATCATACCGTCGGTCATGAAGCGCCGCCGCCACAGGGCCAGCGCGCCCGCGTCGCCCGTCGTGGGCAGATCGGCCAGGCGATCGCCCAGATTGCCGGCGAGGCCCACGATCCTGCGGAGAAAACGCGGCAACGCGGCGATGAGTTCAAGGCGGGGGACATCGCGAAAACTCGGATATCCGCCGAACAATTCATCGCCACCCAGACCCGACAAGGCGACTTTGACGCCGTGCGCGGCGACGGCCCGCGAGACGATGTAAGTGTTGATCGCGTCCACCGATGGCAGATCGAGTTTGCCGACCGCTTCGGTCACCGAGCGGATGACCTCCTCCTCGGAAAGCTGAATGCGGTGATGATCGGTCCCGTAACGTTGCGCGATCTCCTGAGCGATGGCGGTCTCGTCAAACTCCGCCAGATCGAATCCGACAGAATAAGTCTGGAGTTTGTTCGCCAGTTTCTGCGCGGCCAGCGCCGTGACCACCGAAGAATCGATTCCGCCACTGAGAAAGCTCGCAACCGGCACATCGGAGAGAAGATGTTCTTCCACCACCCTGTCGATCAGTTCGCGCAATCGCGGAACGACGTTTTCAGTCGGTGAAGCAAATGCCTTTTGCGATGGCCAGTAGCGCCAGGTCTCAATCTCCCCTTTCGGATCAATCGTCAGGGCATGACCAGGGGGCAATGACTGGACATTCGCGTAAAGGAGTTCGCCTTCGGGACAAGCGCCCCATTGCAGATAGCTGGAAATGGCTTTCGGTGTGATCGCTTCCGATTGGCCGGCGAGGACTTTCACTTCGGAAGCCGCGCGGAAACCTTCTGCATCCGTCGTGAGGTAAAGCGGCTTTATCCCGAGACGATCGCGGGCCCCGAACAGTTTCTTTCGCGCGGCGTCGTAGATCGCGAACGCGAACATTCCCTTAAGCCGATC
>DASQLH010000287.1:0-5686 GCA_035630155.1 Chthoniobacterales bacterium | reverse complement strand
GCCGTTTTCCGTATCGAATCTTCTATGTGTTGCGCGACGACGCTCTGGTGGTGTTTGCGGTCATTCATGGAAAGCGGAGGGAAGCGACCTGGATTGATCGCGTTTAAGTTTCAGTCTTTGAGCGAAGGGGCAACGGCGCGCGCCGACAGTCGACTTGTCAGAGCAGAGGGGACTCAGCGCCGGACCGCGATCCCCTGCGCTTCGAAGCGGCCGCCGCGCAGGAGCGGACCGGAGCCGATAAAGGCGCGAGCCGGGAAATTCTTGTCGAAGTAAGTGCGATAAATCTCGTTGAACTTTTCGTACAACGAGAGGTCGGGACAAAAGATCTGCACGGAAACCAGGTCGTCCATGGTCATGTCGGCGGCGGCGAGAGTGGTCTTCATTCCGTCGAGCAGGAGCCGAGTCTCTTTCTCGACATCTTCGGGAGCGCGGCCAGTCTCGGGATCGACGCCGATCTTTCCCGCCAAATAGAGAGTATCACCGACGAGCACTCCGTCGCTGAAAGGCAGTGTGTCTTTCCGGTTGGGGAGCAGGATATGTTTCCGGGCGCTCGCGGTACTCTTGGAAACCGGGGTGACTGCATTTCCTGTTTGGATCACGACCAAACCCGCCGCCGTCGCCGCTAACACGGACAGAATGGTCACGCCTCGCCTAATTGAATTTTTCGATGCACGCATGACTCCATCATGCGGCGGCGCCTGAGAAGGAGGCAAGCTTTCAGCCGAGGGGCGAATAGATCGGCGCTGTAGCCGCCCCGCTATGTCGGGGCGTAAGCCGGAAAGACACGGCGACATAGCGCCGTGGCTACAGTGCGGGGCGGTAGCCGGCGAACACGGCGACATAGCGCCGTGGCTACAGCGCGAAAAGCGCGCTCAGGGATCCTGGAGGTTGTAAACCTCGAAAAGACCAATGCCGCTTTCGCCGTTGCGTTCGTGAATGACAGCGGTGTAGGGACCGGAGGGGAGCGTGGTGATGATGGCGGACTCGAGATCGTTCGCAGGGGCGAGTTTCGATTCTTGAATTTCGGTTTCGGGGCCTTCGCGCCAATTATCGTTCGCGGCGATGAGCGCGCCGTTGCCGTCGCGCAGCTCGAGAGTGGGATCTGGCATTGCGTCGTTGACGCCGGCGGAAACCAATGAAGGCGCAACGGTGCGGACGAGGACACGCGTGTTGCCGGTCGTCCCGCTGATGATGAAGCCGCCGATCATGACGTCGCTTTGCGGTCCAACAGCGCCGCGTGTGCTGATGTTGCCGAGGGTCGAATTCGAGGTGGGATTGAGATCGTAAACCTCGACCAAAGCAGTGCCGGTTCCGCCGTCTTTGCCGTCCACAAGCGCCGTGTAAGCGCCGGGCGCCAGCGTCCGGATAATGGTCGACTCCAATTCATGGGTGGGGGCGATCGTAGTCGCGTTGATCTCGGATGCTTGCGAGTCGGCCCAATTATCATTCGTCGCGATGAGGTCGCCCGCGGCGTTCCGCAATTCTAACGTCGGATCGGACAACGCGGAGCCGACTCCGAATTGTGAGAGTGAGGGACCCATTGCGCGGATGATCACCTTTTTCGGCGCGCTGCCCGAAATGATGAAGCCGCCAATGAGCCGGTTGTCGCCGGTCCCTGCGCTCACTCGCGTGGAAATATTCGCCAGCTTCTCGGCCGCGACGGAAAAGGGAGGCTCTTCAACGCTGCCATCCGTGCCGTCCGGATCGCGGGGAAATTTCGCGTAAGGCAGGCGCGCGCCGAGGTAGGCGAACTGGTCCGCGCGAATGGAAAACGCCGCGAGAAAGTCGTGGGTGCCGGAAGCGCCCACAATGTCGTCCTGATCGACACCGTCGCCGCTGATCCCGATGGCGCCGATCAACTGGCCGTTGCGATAGAGCGGGAAACCGCCGGGGAAAATCGTGATGCCGTTAGGGAAACGCGCGTCCATGCCCGAGGCATCGAGAACGAATTCAGGAAGCGCGTCGCGATTGAAACCGGAGAACTGTTCCTGCAATCCGAAATAAGGTCCCGGGTCCTGGACATCGAGGCCGGGCGGATACTTCGTTTGCGCGAGAAATCCGACGGTGCGCGTGGACATCGCCAGAAAATTGTTCGAGAAGCCGACGGAGGTGCGGGCCTTCTGCACGGCGACGTCCCAACTGAAAAGCGTGGCCTCACCGGTGCGAAACGCGCCAATTACCGTGGGCCCCATCGTGGGATCGTTCGGGAAATTCACCACCGTGATGAAAACCTGCATCGGCACGCCGATCGGCAGCCGAATGCCCGCGCGGGTCGTCCGCGCGCGGTCCGCGGCGAAATCGATGATGCCCGCTACTTCGGCGGCGGTCAGGCGCGGCTGGCCATTGATCGGAGTCAAGATGGGATCGCTGATGATTGGCTGGCGAATTTCGCCCTGAACTCCGCCGAACGTGGCGATCGGATACGGGAACGGCGCCGGTGCACCCATCACCGGAAAGCCCGGCGCCGGCGCGCCCTGGAAAAAAGTACCACTGACAAAATCGGGCGTGGGCGACAAAACGTACGGAAGGGCGATGCCGTTGATGTAAACGTTATTCGCCTCAATCGAAGACGCGGGGCGATAACCCTTTTGGCCCGCCAGCGCGATGTCTTCATCCTTGTCGTAGTCGCCAATAAAAGCGAACGGGTCCTGCGAGCGAAACACCAGCGGGCCGGGAACGCCGTCACCCGTCACTCCGATGCCGCCGACAAGCCGGCCATCCTTGTAAAGCGGCACGCCACCAGGCGATCCATCCAACGATGTGCCGAAAACCGGAACGATGGTCAGGCCCGGCGATGAACTGAAACTGATGACGCTGCCGGGCGCGCGGAACTTGTTGATGTCGGACAAAAACAAATTCGACAGGCCGACGCCGACCAGAGGACCGGGCGGCACATTCCGGACACCGGGTGGAAAATGTTGCTGAATGATAAAGCCGGCCGTGCGCGTCGTGAAGGCGTTTTGATTGCTGCTGAGGTAGGACGCCGTGCCGGCCTTTGAGACGCAGCTCGAGATTTCCAGCGCGGTGGGCGGCGCACCGTTCACGCTCCAGACGGCGAGCACGTTACCCTCGCGATCCGTCACGGCGATGACGGCGTTTGGCGAAATCACAACGGCACGCGAGACGGCCTGGTTGATGACGGTCTGCACGTCCACGGCCGTGAGCTGTCCTTCGGCGGCCAGCGGCCACAACACGAAACCGGCAAGCAGAGACAATGGAACACGCAATCTCACGGGGGTTCGGTTCATACTAGAATTGCGGGCCTTCGGCTATGAAAATCCCCGCACTTCAGCGGGTGTCCCCTCTTTCATGCTCCTGATCCTGATCATGATCATAATCCTTTCCAAGCGCGCTCAAAAGATCAGGAGCAGGATCAAGATCAGGAGCATGAGTGGGCCCGGGACGGCCCCTTTTTCCGCCGACCCCTTAAGCTTGCCAAGGCGAAGCGGTTTCCGTCATCCTTCGCCTCCCTATGCCTTCGTCTCGCCCAATGGCCAGAGCGCGAACCAGAAGGCTGGTTTGGGGGGTCGCGCTTTTGCTGGGGGCGAGCGGGAATTTGCCGGTCGCGGGCGATGATAGTCCGGCTGGCAGCGAGGGGGCGAGGGTTGAGGTAAACGGAGGACGCAACCGGGCCGTGCGCATTCAGCGGCCGCAGCCGCGGAAAAAAACGGGCCGCGTCGAGATCGATCTCGGCGACAACAAGGACTTCAAGGCCGAGCCGAACCGCGCGCGCGCCAGGACGGGGCTGGTCGAGATTGACCTTGGCGACAACAAGGAGGCAACGGTGGAGATCGTTCGCGATCGGGGCGGCGCCGCTGTTGAGATCAACGGCTACCGCGTCCGCTCGCGCTTGAAAGCGGGCCGGCGTTATCTCTTCGGACAGGAAACGCTGGAAGAGCCGCCCCTGCCGCCATCCCAATTCAATCCCGATCCCGGCGGTGGAAATCTTCTCGTGGAACCGGAACCGCCGCCCGATCTCTTTCCGCCGATTCTTCCGCAGCCGGCCGAATATGGCGACGAGCCGGTGCCGCGTTCCCTCCGGCTCCCGCGCCGCGGGGTGCGCGAGTCCGAGCCCGAGCGGCATCAGCTTCACTACCGGGAATATCCGGATTCGGAGAGTGGCATCGGAGTTCCGCCCGGCTCCGAGCCGGTGCCAAATCGCTGGTTCATTGGCTTCGGCCGGTGGCAACGCTATGCCGATCCCTCGCACGAAACGCCTTATCAGCGCGGCCCGTTGAAGTACTGGCATCCTTATCTGCAAAGCATGCTCAAAGGCGATGCCCCGATTATCGGCCAGGACATTTTTCTCAACCTGACGCTCAACGACTTTTTTCTCTTCGAGACCCGCCGGCTTCCCATCCCGAGCGGGGTGAGCACTGCGCGGCCTAACAGTTCCGAGTTCTTCGGTCGCAGCGAGCAGCTCTTCTTCTCAAACGATTTCTCCATCGGCGTCGATTTGTTCAAAGGCGAAACCGCTTTCAAGCCGGTCGTCTGGGCGCTGCGTCTGCTCTTCGTGGCGAATCAAAACTACATCCGGGTGAAGGAGAACAACGCGCTTGATCCCGATCCGCGCGGGCCTGGTTTTACCGGCCCAGTGCCGGTCCCCGGGTTCCCCACTCCGGGCGATCCCACCTCAGGGCTTGGCCCCGGTTTGACGCCGATAGCAAGCGATCTCGAGGGGACGCGCTACACGACGCGGACAAAATATTGGTACGCGCTTCAGGAAGCGTTTGGCGAAATCCACATCCGCGACCTGACCAACAACTACGATTTTCTTTCCTCGCGGTTCGGCATTCAGCCATTTGTGAGTGATTTCCGCGGCTTCATCTTCAACGACTCGAACCTCGGCATCCGCATTTTCGGCAACTACGACAACAACCTTTGGCAATACAACGCCATCGCGTTCGACATGCGCGAGAAGGATACTTATTCCGACCTGAACAAGTTCGATGCGCGCGACCAGCGAGTTTTCATCGCGAATGTCTATCGCCAGGATTTTTTCGCCAAGGGTTATACCGCGCAGCTCAGCTTCCACGCCAACTTCGATGAAGGCAGCCGGCATTTCGACCAGAACGATTCCATCACGCGGCCGGCGCCGATCGGCGCGGTGCGCGATCATTACGTGCAGTCGTATTACCTCGGCTGGACCGGCGACGGGCACATCGGGCGGCTGAACCTCTCGCACGCGCTTTACCACGCGTTCGGCCAGGATGGGTTCAACGGGATCGCGCAGCAGCGGGTATCGATCAACGCGCGAATGGCGGCGCTGGAGCTCTCGATCGACAAGGATTGGCTGCGCTTCAAGCTCTCGGGTTTTTACGCCAGCGGCGATGGCGATCCGCGCGACTCCGACGCGACCGGGTTCGACACGATTTTCGACAAGCCATTTTTCTTCGGCGGTCCCTTCAGCTTTTTCGTGCACCAGGGCTTCAACCTCGGCGGCACGGCGGTGAATTTTAAGCAGCGCGACAGTCTTGTCATCGATCTGCGCACGAGCAAAAGCGAAGGCCAGTCGAACTTCGTGAACCCGGGCACGATCATTCTCGGCTACGGCAACGACGCGGAGATCACGCCGCGGCTGAAGGCGTTCATGAACGTGAATTACATCTGGATGGCGGAGACGGAGCCGATCCGGCAGGTGCTCATGACGAACAAGGCGAGCAACGAGATCGGGCTCGATTGCAGC
>DASQLH010000286.1:0-4782 GCA_035630155.1 Chthoniobacterales bacterium | reverse complement strand
TTGATGCAAGTCGATCGCGATTCCGGTTGGGGCCCCACAAACAACTACTGCAAATGGTTCCACGTCTGCGAACACGAATCGAACCACAACGGCCAGGTCAAATGGATCAAAAGCCGGTTACCGGCTTGAGATTTTCTTTCGTGAAAGGCCTCGGCGTGGCTCAGCACCAAAGGTGCGCTGCCATGCCAGCCCAGGGCGACGCCCTGGGTTACCGCGCGAGAAACAAATCCCAGCCCTGAAGGGGCGACACAAGAATCCGCATCCTCGATTAGCCCGCCCCTTCAGGGCTAGGTTCGGATTGCGATGATTTCCCAGGGCGTCGCCCTGGGCTAACATGGGGTGGGCCTTTGGCCCGGGCCGGCGGTGGAGCAGTGCTCTGCGTCCCCGGGGTGCGACGAAGAAAGGAACTTTTTCTCTCCCCTTGGGAGAGACGGACGCGAAGCGCCAGTGAGGGTGCAGGACCATTACGACTTAGAAATCAGGAAGACAGTGCGCATGCAAGAGAAGGTGCGCGAAATCGATATCGAATAGCAGGGGGCGCTTCCGCTCCGAGACCACCTCGAACAAGAACCGGACCCTCATCCTAACCTTCTCCCTCAGGGAGAAGGAACTTTCTCTGCCTGGAGATCGACGGGAGCAGGACTCTGTCTCCCCAAAGGAGCGACGAAGAAGGAATGTTCTCTCCCCTTGGGAGAGACGGACGCGAAGCGCCAGTGAGGGCAAGGGCAGTGAGTGAGGGAAAGGGCTGTGGTAAGGGACTTCCTCTTCGAATTTCTTCGAGCCGTTGCCGTCCAAACCTCGCATGCGATGGGGGCGAGGGATCTTTTTACTGGCGCTGATGATCGCCGGCGCAAGTTCGGGAAGGGCGGACACCGGTTACTCGGTCGAGATCGACCTGGAACAGCAGACGGCGTATTTGATCCGCGGTCGCCGCATCGTTCTGGCGAGCCCAATCTCGAGCGGCCGTTCGGGACATTTCACGGATCCGGGTTCGTTCAAGATCACCGAAAAAGAGAGGAAACATTTCTCGTCGCTCTACGGCAAGATCGTGGACGCGCGCGGACGCACGGTCGTGGCGGACGCCGATGCGGACATGCGTGTGCCGCGCGGCGGAAAATTCATCCCCGCGCCGATGAGTTATTTCATGCGTTTCGACGGCGCGACGGGAATGCATGCCGGTTATCTGCCGGGCTATCCCGCTTCGCACGGCTGCGTGCGCCTGCCGGAAAAAAACGCCATCATATTTTTCAATGCCGTCGAGATCGGCACGCCGGTGCATGTCTTCGGGCGAACGCCGCGGACCCGGGAATATTTCCGTTACGGTCCCCAGCCGGCACGGCCTTTCCAGCAACGTCCTGCGCGGCCGCGCTTCGATCCGCGCGCTGGGCCTCCGGTCTTCGAAAGGCGGACGCCCGATTTGGACGAGGATTACTGAGGCGGAACCGAGGCGCTCGTGCTCGCGGTGGTGGGCCCGCGATTCAAGTAAACGAGATCAGCCAGGATGTTGAGCGTCTCATCGCGCTCGGGATCGATGGCCGGCTCTTTGGTGCCGTCGTCGTTAGTGATCGACTCGGAGTCCGCGTCGGTGGCAGCTTCCGGCGCCACTTTGTTCCCGCCCTTTTTGCTGGCGGTGAGCTTCGACGGGAAAATGATCGGCTGGATGTTTGGCTTTTCGACGTTGTCGAGGGTAAGGCGAATCATCTGCATCTCTTCGCCCTGGCGCGCGAAACGTTCCGTAGCACGAGTCTCCTTGCGCAGTTTGTCTTCGTTCAATTCGGAGCGCCGCACATCTTCGTTCAGCGAAATCCGATTCTCATCCAGACGCTTCCGGAGCCGATCCATGTCTTCCATGACATAGCGGAACTCCGGATTTTCCTGCACGCGCGCCTGCGAGCGGCGCTTCAATTCATCGACGAACAGGCCGCGGCCGTCCGACCACTTAGCGAACCTGGCCTTCGGCACTTCGTCATAGGGCAGGCAATTCTTCAGCGCGCCTTCACCGAATTCCGGTAGATCGCTCAAGGTCGGCAGGACGATATCCGACGCGACGCCATGAAGCTGGGTTGAGCCACCCGCCACGCGATAAAATTTCTGGATGGTCAATTTCAGCGCGCCATCTTCCTGGGAACGGCTGCCGAGCAGCGAAGTGAATCGCCCGATCTCGAGGATCGTTTGCACAGTGCCTTTGCCGAAAGTGTTCTTGTCGCCCACGATCAAGGCGCGCCCGTAATCCTGGAGCGCGGCCGCAAAAATCTCACTGGCCGAAGCGCTTTGCCGGCTGGTCAACACGATCATCGGGCCGTTGTAGGCGAGGCTCGGGTCCGGATCGCTCGAGACCACGATGTTGCCGTTCGAGCCCTTCGTTTGCACGATCGGTCCTGACTTTAAAAAGAGTCCGGTGAGCGCGATCGCTTCCTCGAGCGAGCCGCCGCCATTCCGGCGCAAATCCACCACGAGTCCGCCGATGTTTTCTTTCTTCAGCCGCTTGAGCAGAGCGAGCACGTCCTTCGTCGTGCTCTTCTGGTGCTTGTCCATGTCCGCGTAAAACGACGGCAGCGTGATCCAGCCCAGCTTCACCGGCTCGCCGTTTTCGCCTTTCTTAATGATGACGTCGGCGCGCGCTTCCTGGTCTTTCAGCTTAATTTCGTCGCGCACCAGCTCGACCGTCTTGCGCTTCGAGGGATCTGGAGAATCCGCCGGGATGACGAGAAGGCGGACCTTGGTTCCTTTCTTGCCGCGGATCTGCTCCACCACCTTGTCGAGACGCATATCGCGCACGTCGGTAAATTCCCCCGAGCCCTGCGCCACCGCGGTGATCCGGTCGCCGACTTTCAAGCGCCCATCGGTCTGCGCCGGACCGCCGGGCACCAGGCTCTCGATCTTCGCGTAACCATCTTCTGTCCGCAGCATCGCGCCGATGCCGACCAGCGAGAGTCCCATGTTGATGCTGAAATTCTTCAGGTCCGCCTTGCTCAGATATTCCGAATGCGGGTCGTAGGCCTGGGCGAGAGCGTCGAGGAAAAGCTTCACCTGCTCCTCCTTGTCCTGCTCGTGAACGTTGCGGGCGAGGCGCTCGTAACGGCGCGCGATCAATTTCGGGCCCGGCTCGATCGGATGTTCGCTCAGATGTTCCTGGAGCAATTCGCTAGAGATGCGCCCGCGCCAGACGGCATCGGCTTCCGCCTCATCCTTCGGCCAGGGAGCCTTTTGACGGCTCAGCTCGATCGTCGCATCATTCTTGAAATCGACCGGTTCATTGAGCTGCTGCTTGATTTTCGCCACGCGGTCGTCCACGCGCTTGAGGTAAAGCTCGAAGATTTCGTAAGCCGGCTTCAAATTCCCCAGGAGCACATCATCATCCAGTGAGGTGGCGTATTTCGCGGTCAGCGTGTCGATATCCTTCTGCGTGAAGAAGAGATGGCTGAAGTCGAGCAGCTCCAGATAGGTTTTGAGAAATTTCTTCGAGACCTCGTCGTTGAGCGGCTGGTGAGTGTAATGCCCTTCCTCGAGGAGACGGCCAACCGACGTGGTGACATTCCCCGAGTCCGATTTCGCCTGAAGCGGCGCGGCCGTCAGCGCGAAGGCCAAAACAAGTGCGGGGAGGGCAAAAAGAGTGCGAAAAGGGTGCTTCATTCGGAAAAAGAGGTTTTGGAAAGTCGCAGAAACCCCGCTGAACGCAAGGAAACCACGAGGGAGAAGATCATTTGTAGGTAGTGAGACACTCGATGAGCCGGAACATTCAAAGAACGAGCGGCCGCGAGGCGCTTTGCATGCAGCTTTCGTTCCCTGGCCCGCTCCTTCTGTGGCCGCGGGCGCCGACCCCGGCTACAGTGCTATCGATGCGATACGAGACCTTTTGCGGCGGGATTTTTGAGACGAACTGTTACCTGATTGAGGCGCCCGGCGGCCCGATCCTGTTCGATGCGCCCGACGGGGCCTGCGATTGGCTCGTCTCAAAGGGCGTAACACCCAACCTCCTCCTGCTTACCCACGGGCATTTCGATCACGTGCCGGATGTGGCGAAGATCAAACGGCGGTTCGGCTGTCAGATCGGTTGCCACGCGGACACCGCGCCGATGATTTCGGACGCGGATTTCTTTCGCAGCTTTGGGTTCGAACTGGAAATCGAGCCAGTCGATCCCGACTTCCTGATCGCGGCCACACCCGCCCAGGATTTTCTCGGGCTCGAACTGGAGGTGCTGGAAGTGCCCGGCCATTGTCCGGGGAGCCTCTGTTTCCTTTCGCGGAAAGATAAGCTGCTCATTGGCGGGGATGTTTTGTTCGCCAGCGGAGTGGGCCGCTGGGATTTGCCGGGGGGTGATGGCGATCTGTTGTTTCGCGGCATCAAGGAGAAGCTTTATCCGCTCGGAGATGAGGTCACCGTTCTGCCGGGCCACGGCCCGCCGACGACCATCGGCGCCGAACGGAAGACGAATCCGTTTGTGCGTTAGGCGCCCACCTACAAGACGTGTCATCCCGAGCCGCGCAGACGGCGAGGGACCTCACGGGCGCTCTGTGGTCACTCAGGCAAGCGGTAATGATGTCGGCACGCCGACCTTCGTGGGTCGCGGTAGTGGACTTGCGTGACTGGCTCTGCGACTGGGAGGTCCCTCGCCGTCTGCTGCGGCTCGGGATGACACGTGCACGTTACCCGAATGCCTTATCCACCGCCCCTGGCGTGCGAATCTTTTTCAGATAAGCGGCGAGCGCGGCTGGTTCCGCGTGGCGTTGAAAGAGCGCGACGTGGCCATCGGGGCGCAGCAAATAAAGAAAGGGACCCTG
>DASQLH010000285.1:0-7484 GCA_035630155.1 Chthoniobacterales bacterium | reverse complement strand
GCGAAGGTCTCCTGCCCGTCGCCGCCGTAGGTGGTCCCGATCAATTGAAACAGCGTTTCATTCTCCGAGATGGGAAGCAATTGCCCCTCGCAAAACATCCAGCCCGCGGGCGCGAAGTTCCCCCCAAACATTCTGATTTCTCCGACGTACGGTTGTGCCATGGTATTTCTCCTTAGTTAGGCGACGGGAAGATTCCCTGAAGCGCGATGCAAAAGGTTAGGGTCAAAAAGGGTTGCATGTTCAGATGGGCCTGGCTGCCACCTACGTTACCGATTGCGCCAGGGAACATGGCGACAAGGCTCGACGGGCCCGCATAAATCGGGTCGGTGGCCGCCGAGGCCGCCAGGAAAGCGCCCGTAGGAACAGGCTGACTGGCCGCCGTGGAAGTGCCGTTCAAGACATGGGTATGGGTGCATAACTCGGCAATCGAAAGCGTGTGCGCCTGCTCGCCGCCTTTCTCACCGAGCGTAAACCCGCCGCCGACGTGGATCGGGGTGCGTCCGCGCTGGTCGGGCAAGGCAAAGTTGACGCGGCCGTCTCCGCCGAAGGTCGTGCCCAGGAGCGAGAAGAGCGCCTGGTTTTGGTTGATCGGCAGGAGCTGCCCGTTGCATTGCGCCCAGCCTTTTGGCGCGAAGCCGAAGCTCATGATTCTAATTTCCGACAAGAATGGTTCAGCCATGGTGAATCTACCGGTTGAGGGTTAGGGACGCTTCAGGGACGAGGTGCGGTTTTTTTTAATTCCTGTTTTCTCGCGATGTTTTCGCCAGAAAACACACCCCGTTTCGCGCGTTCGAAACAGCGACCTTGGGGGCGGCGCTTGGAGTCGTTGTTATCTGTCATACAAAATTGTGTCCAGCTTTTTCTTAAAAATCATTTTGGGCGACCGCGGATTACGCGGATGAAGACGGATAAGAGGAATCCGGATCTGCTGTTATTGGCCTCTTCCCCAATCCGCGCCATCCGCGTAATCCGCGGTTAGATGCATCACCGGCCCACCATGCCGGAGAATTTCCTGGCCTGGGCTAGCAGCTCGCGCCCGCGCTCCTGCGCTTCAGGACCGAGAGCTATTGGCTTCTTCTCCAGGCCGAGCCATTGAATCAACTTGCCGGCGTCGAAGTAAAAGCGCTCCTCCGTTTTGCTTTTCACGACGCCGGAGAGCGGCCTGGTGTAACGCGATTCGGTGCGCAGGACGAAGAAAAGTTGCCCTTCCCAAAAATAATATTCCTCCAGCGCCTTGCCGCTTTCGCCATAAAACTGCGCCGCCAGTTTCCGCAGCGAAGTCTCCTTGAAATAACCGGTCAGCTCGCCGCCTTCCGCCGACTCGCCGGGCAGGTCGCGCTTCACCTGCCGGCCCTGCTTCAGCTCGCGCTCGACTTCCGCGTAACGCTGCCGGATCGCCTTGATCTTCTCCTCGATCGAACGGTCTGCTCCCTCGATTCCGCGAGGATAGAGAATGGAGGATAAGAGAATAGCGAACAACAGGACTTTGCCGGCCATCCTCAATCCTCGATCCTCCATCCTCGCTGATAACGCCCGCTCGTCTACTCCACCGCGGCGATGGACCTGATGAGCTCGCTCATCTCCTTGCGGTGCGCCTTGTCCACCTTCTCCGGGGCGGCGCCCACAATGGTGAAATACTTCCCGGGCTCGAGCGCAAAGACCGCCGCATTCAACGCCATCTCGATGCCCTCGGATTTGCACTGCCCGTGTCTCGAGACAAGCGACAGTTTGCCCAGCTCGTTCGTTTTCGCTTCTTCCGACTTGTAATTCTCGCACTTCATCGCGTCGGCCATCCCTTTCAGGACTGTCGTCAGCAGCTTCCGGGCATCATCGGCATCCGAGACCCCGGGCGAGGCGATTATCCCAATCTTGAATCCAGCCGGCGCGGTGCAGTAGACGCGGCCGTCCTTACCTGTCTCCGTGGTCCAGTCGTCGGGCATCGTGAAAGTGAACGCCGGATCGTCCGCCGGAAACTCCACCTTCTTCGCGTGGAGCAGGGGAGTGGCGAGTCCGAGCGCTATCGCTACCGCGACTAGCGTGCGGCTTACTCTTGTTTCCAAGTGGGTGAAATCGGTTACAGAAGCAGCGCTAAACCTTCTTGATGCTGTTAAGAATTTCGCCCAGCTCTTTGTCGTGTTTCTTGGTCCCCTCCGGTGAAGCCCAGTAGGTGATCATCAGCGCAGCGTCGTCCGACACCTCGAGGACGGTCAGGCTGATAATCGCGGCGCCTTCCTTGTCCTTGCCATTCCAGGTGATGTCCACGCCCTTCATCCCGTTCACGGAGCCTTCGGTCTGCTTCATCGTGCTCGCGTCGACCGTCACGCCCTCGCCCTTTAGATATTCCACCGCTTCCTCGATGGTTTTTTCCAGCCCTTTGGCATCCGTCGCTTCGACCGCGAAATAAACTTCGCCATCGCCCGATTGCGCTTCGATCCCTTTATCGATCTCCTTCGATTTCCAGGAATCGGGCACCGTGATCGAGGCTACCGGCGTCTCGTCCGGAACTTTGAACGTTTTGCCGAAAGCCGGCGTGATGAGGGCTGCCGCGACCAATACTGCGAGGAGAAGTTTCATTTTCATGCAGCGTTCTTACAAGCTGCCGGAAGGCTTGTCACGCTCTACTCGCGACTGGGATTCCAGAAATCCGAAGCTCGAAGCCCGAAACAATATCGAATGTTCGAGAAGCAAAATACGAAACGGAATCCCGTTTAGATCATTCTCCCATTCGATCATTCCGATTTGTTTCGATTTTCGTGCTTCGAATTTCGAATTTGGGTCAGGGTGGATCCTGTGTCCCAAACGGCACCCACGGCATGCAGCGGAAAAGCCGCGATGTCGTCAGCCAGACGCCCTTGGGAAATCCGTGTTTCTCCATCGCCTGCTCCGAATAGACCGAGCAGGTGGGACGGAATCGGCAGCTCACGACGTACTTGCCCCAGGGCTGGAGGAGCAGCCGATAACCTTTGATTACAACGTTATTATAAAGAACCACCGAGAGCTGCCTGTTCGGCGGGCGCATCCAATCGCACACGGCGGCGATCGCCAGCACGACCGCGGCGACGCGGAGCCAGACACGACGCTTCTTTACGGCTGGCCGCGGTGGGGAGGGATCGCGAGGGCTTGCAGGCGTTTCTTCTGCCATCTTGGAGAACTTAGCAGTGGCGCCGGCTTCCGTACGCGAGATCGCCGCAGCTACTTGGGGCAGCCGCGGCGATAAAGATTCGCGAACAGTTCTGCTTTACGGATTTCCGCCGGGGATCGTCTTCGGACGGGTGACCAGGTGCACGATCAAACCGACCGGCCAGATGAGCCAGCCCAGCACAGTCACGAGCGTGGCGTTAGGCGAATTGCGCTTCTTGGCATCGCGCATGATCCAAATCGCGACGAAAAGCCAGATGGCGATCATGATCAGCTGGAAGATGCAAACGCCGCCAAAAATACCGGCGGCGGCAGCGTCGCTGAGTTGAGCCGGTGAGTCAGTCGTGGCTTGCGCCAACACGGTCACGGCGGTGAAAAGGAACGGGAGCCCGCAAAGAAGTCGCTTCATATTTTTCCTGATTACGAAGTTCTGCGTGGATGTGTCAACGCAATTACCAAATTTCTTTGGCGGGCTTACTTCCCGGCGGCTTCCATCATACTGGTTAAGGCGGCGAGGCCTCCAAAAAAGAGGAGATAGAGCGCCCAGGAAACGACGGCGATGTAACCGATAATCAAACCGGCCATCGCCAACCCGCGGCCCTGGAGCTGCGGGTTCGCGTTGATCTTCGACAAGCCCAGATGGCCGCAGACGACACCGGCAATTCCAAGAATCGGCCCGCCGCAACAGAAGCCCAGTAATCCCACCAGACTCAAAACGAGCGACCAAATGGCGAGGGGCTCCGTCGGCGCCGCTACCACTACTGTGGTGGGCACGACAGGACCGCTGGCCGCCGCGGTCGGAGCCGGCGCCGCGCTCGGAGTCCCGGCTGCGGGAGCGCTCGCGGGAGTATTTGCGACACCAGTACTCACTCCCGGCACACTCGACAGCGGCGCCCATCCCGACGCGCCTTCGTACCAGGCGTTGTCCGAAAGGCTCAGCGTGCCGGCGGCGAGCTGCCGGTTAATTTCTTCCAGCGAAAAAGGCCCCATCTGCTTTCCATCGCGGGCAATGTGAATTTGCATGGGCCAAGTGTGTTGCGCGAGGCAACAGCGTCAAGCCGAAACGCACCATAGACTTCCGCCGGGCGCACAGGCAGAATGCCCACTCTAAGAAAAGATGAAAGAGCGTCTGTCACTCCTCGTGAAACGGTATCCCGCGCTGCAACCTTGCGAGCGGGAACTGGAAGCTGCTTTCGATCTTTTGGTCGCGGCCTACCAAAACGGCAACAAGCTCCTGATTTGCGGCAACGGCGGGAGCGCCGCGGACAGCGAGCACATGGTGGCGGAGTTGATGAAAGGTTTCCTCAAACGCCGCCCTATTCCCGCGGTCCACGCAACGCAGCTCGAGCAGTCCGGCGGTCCGGCGGGGCAGGCGATTGCCAGCCGGCTGCAAGGAACCCTGGCGGCCATTTCGCTGCCCTCGCAGGTCTCGCTCATTACGGCCATCGCCAACGATCTCGATTTCGACATGATCTTTGCCCAGCAGGTTTATGGGCTCGGGCGCGCCGGAGATGTCCTGCTCGCCATCAGCACTTCCGGAAAGTCGAAGAACGTGTCGAACGCCGTTCTCGTCGCGAAAGCGTTCGGCCTGAAATCAATTGCGCTGACGGGGCGGGCGGGAGGAGACCTGGCTCCGCTCGCTGATGTCGCCATCAAGGTGCCGTCCGATAACGTGGCGGAAATCCAGGAGCTGCACCTGCCGGTTTATCATTGGCTCTCGACCGAGCTGGAAGAGACGTTCTTCAAGGAATGATTCGGTTGTAGCCACGGCCCGGTGGGCCGTCCCCTATTGGTACTCTCTCGACCGCCGCCGAGACGGCCCACAGGGCCGTGGCTACAATTCAGCGGCGACGCTAAATAACCCGCTCGTTCCCGCCATCGATCGGGATTTGCGCGCCAGTCGTTTTGGAAAACGCCGGTCCGCACATTTCCACCACCAGCTCGGCAACGTCGCGGCTGCGCACTTCCGTGCCGAGGACGTTGTTCCGTTTGTATTCATCAACCGACAAGCCGTAACTCTTGGCGCGCGTTTCCAGCACTTCATCCGTCCAGATGCCGGTGTCGAAAACTGCATTGGGATGGAGCGTGTTCACGCGAATCCCATCCTTGCCCCATTCCAAAGCGGCCACGCGCGCCAGTTGGGTGAGCGCCGCTTTCGATGCGGAATAAGCTGCCGCGCCCGGTCCCGGAGCCGCCACGTTCTTTGATCCCATCACGACGACGCGCCCGCCGCGCGGAGCCAGCTTCAGCAGCGGATGGCATTCCCGCATCAATGTCAGATTCGCATCCACATTCACCTCGAAGACGCGCCGCCATTCCGAGCTTTCGAGCGACGCGATCGGAGTGCCGGCCGGAAAAACACCGGCGTTAAGAACCAGCATGTCGATGCCGCCGAACGCTCGGATGCCCGCTTCCAAGGCCGCGCCGATCGCCTCCGCGGAAGTAATGTCAGCTTGCAGGCCAAGGTAGGCCGGTCTTGCCGCAACGCCTGGGACCTTGGGATCAAGATCGAGACCAACCACGGCTGCTCCGCGTTTCAGCAAAGCTTCGACGCAGGCCTTTCCAATTCCTGATGCGGCGCCCGTGACCCAGGCGATTTCGCCCGCAAAAACCGGTGGCGAGCCGGCGCGCCGCAACTTCGCCTGCTCCAGATCCCAGTACTCGAACTCGAACAATTCTTCTTCCGATAACGCGCGATAACCGCCGAGCGCTTCCGCTCGCGCAATCACATCCATGGTGTGCGAATAAAGGTCGCGCGCGATGGCCGCCTCTTTCGCCGAACGTCCGGCCGTGGCCATTCCAAGCTCGGGGTCGAGGATGACCCGCGGTGCGGGATCGAGCATGGTCTTTTTTTCTTTCGCGCGCGGCGCGTTGCGTGCGAAGTATTCCCGATAGCTCGAGGCATACGCCTTCACGTCACGCCCCAGCATGGGAAGGCGTTTCGTGCGGACAATGTGGTCGGGCGTTGCGGGGCCACGTTGCGAGACTTCTCGCACGTTGCTCGCTCGCGCGAACGCGAAAGCTTTTGGGTCTGCATCCGTGGAAAGTACCACGGGGAAACCGGCGCTCTGCGCGATGGAATGGCGCAGCTTCGCCAGTTCGACGCGCATAGGACCTATAGGACCCATAGGACTTATGGGCGAATCCAAAGCGCCGCGTTCCTTCAGATAATTCTCCGCCCGCTCTACCAAGGAAATCATGCGGCCGTACGATTCTTCCGCGGTGGCGCCGAAGGAAAAGAGGCCATGCTTCAGCAGCACCATCCCGATCGTCGAAGGTTTCGCTTCGGCCTTGAACCTTCGTGCGCAAACCTTCGCGAGCTCGAACCCCGGCATGACATAGGGAACAACGAGCACATCGTCCCCGTAAATTTCCTGGATGCGCGCCTCGCCGTCGTCCGTGTTGGTGATCGCCAGCAACGCATCCGCATGGGTGTGATCGACAAACTTGTGCGGGATCACCGCGTGCAAAATCGTCTCCACGGATGGGGCCGGAGCGCCTGCGCGCGTGACTTGCGTCGCCAGCTCATTCACCATCTGTGGATCCGGCAACGCCTCGAGCTGGGCCAGCTTCAGCAAATGCGCCATCCGAACCGGCGCGAACCCATCCACCTCGATGGTTTCCAAATCCCAGCCGCTCCCTTTGACGTAAAGAATTTCCTCCTCCGCGCCGGCGGCATTTTTCTCTCGCACCTTCACTGAGGTATTCCCGCCGCCGTGGAGCACGAGCGTGTCGTCGCGCCCGAGCAGGCGCGAGCTATAGACGCGCAGCTCCAGATCGGATTTGCATTTGCCCGCCTCGGCGGCGTCCCAAAGATTCTTCATGGCGCTGCGTGCATTGAACAGATGCGGGGCAAATTGCCAACCGCAAAAGCGTCCGCCGGCCCGCGCCCGTTCGCTCGCCCGCAGGGATTATGGATTGACACCGTATCGTGCGTGACCGGATAGATCAGCACCCATGAAAGATGAGTTCGCCGACGCGCGCGTCCTGATCACCGGCGGCCTCGGCTTTATCGGCTCGAATCTCGCCCGTCGGCTCAACGGCCTCGGCGCCGACATCACCGTGGTGGACAGTCTGCTGCCCGATTACGGCGGGAATCGTTACAACGTCGAAGGAATCGGCGACCGGCTCCAGATCAACATCTCCGACGTCCGCGACACCCACAGCCTGCGCTCGCTCGTCCAGGGAAAGGATTACCTCTTCAATCTCGCCGGCCAGACCAGCCATCTCGATTCCATGCTGAATCCGATGCCCGACCTGGAAATCAATTGCCAGGCGCAACTCTCCATTCTCGAGACCTGCCGCGTCCACAACCCAAAGATCAAAATCGTCTTCGCCAGCACCCG